>JBGPAO010000476.1:0-2936 GCA_041480755.1 Bacteroidia bacterium | reverse complement strand
TGCCTGGTCCATTGGATCGGATCTACCGGCCTGTCAAATGTATATTCCTCCTGGTAATGACCGGCGGGAGTGGGCACATCCGACAGGTCTACCTGTCCTTTTTTTAATTGACCAGTTTTACATCCCAATATACATAAGATAAGGCACCAGATTAAAATTGAATTTCTCATATTTATCCTTTTATAAAACGATTGCCATGCTTCATCATGACCTGAAGTATTATTTTTTAACCATTTAGCCATATAGCCATTTAACCATTTATTTCATTTCAAGGTACTACTCAACCCTGATAGTCACCTGGTCCTGCTGCAATCCATCAGATGATGCAGTAAGAACAATGCTGCCTGCTTCCCTTGCTGATCTTACAATAACAAGGCACCGGCCCTGGTAGGCTTTGCGTTTTTGCTGAACAAAGCTTTCAAGTCCGAAAGGATTTGAACTGCCAACGGCGACAATAGTTCCGGGACCCTCTATTTCAAAATTTACAAGATTAGCGGCCTTTGGATTTCTTATATTATTTTCATCCAGTATTTCCACTGTAATAAAACTCAGATCCTGTCCGTCTGCCTTAATTTCAACTCTGTCTGCCATCAAACCGACTCTGACTGGTTGGCCTGCTGTGTGCAATTCAGTCGCTGTGATTTCCTGTTGATTGTCATATCCGACAGCCCGCAGAACACCCGGCTGATAAGGCACATTCCACCTGGTTATGAATTCTGTTTCACGGGAGTTGGACTTTTTCCCTAAG
Organism: Bacteroidia bacterium; assembly: GCA_041480755.1. Taxonomy (GTDB): domain Bacteria; phylum Bacteroidota; class Bacteroidia; order Bacteroidales; family SM23-62; genus LJUQ01. The sequence goes on along the minus strand of JBGPAO010000476.1, from coordinate 2,188 downwards.
GACTTATTATTAAGGAACAATTCCACTTCACCGCAGTTTGAATACACCTCAATATCCATTGGTGTGTTTTCATAACCCGGCCATGTCCAGTCTGCCACCACATCCTGCCAGTTCCAGATACTCCAGTCGGCGTGGTCAGGATTGACCATGTCAAAAGAAGGAACCGGAGGCTTTACAAAGATTGAAACATTTTTATTATCTCCCCACAAGGCATCACGGTAGTATGATTGGGGCCTTTTGAATCCGCACACATCAATATCGCCGCAATATGCATGGGTCCACGGGTAGAAATTGGTGCTTTGCCAGTAGCCCATCCAGCCTATGCTGGCTTCGCCGAGATAGTCAAATCCGGTCCACACAAAGTCACCGATCACCCATGGATTATCCAGGACTGCCATCCAGTAATCAAACGCTTCTAAAGGGAATGATTCGGTTGCAACCATTACCCTGTCGGGGAACCGTTTATGATCACTGACGTACTTGTCCCTGCCATAATTATATCCGCTCACATCCAGGATGGCAAAATACGGATCTTTGGCAGGTGAGATATTATTAACAGCAGATGTAATGACCCTTGTCGGATCAAGTGCCCTGACATAATCGGCTTGTTTCCTTCCTGTTTCCACTCCGGAAGGTTCGTCCGTATTATGTATTTCATTCCCGATACTCCACATAATTACTGAAGGGTGGTTACGATCGCGTAATACCATGCTTTCCAGATCTTTCTGCCACCATTCATTAAAATAAAGACTATAGTCCTGCGGGTTGCTCGGCTGATCCCACATATCGAATGATTCATCGATGACCAGCATCCCGTTGCGGTCACACGCATCAAGAAATGCGGGCGAGGGAGGATTATGTGCACACCTGATCGAGTTAAAGCCGCTGGATTTCATAAGCTGCACACGGCGATTTTCGGCCTGGTCAAATGCAGCTGCTCCAAGAGGACCATTATCATGATGCATGCATCCTCCCTTTAACAGTACCGGCTTCCCGTTAAGCAGGAATCCCCGGCTTGCATCAAAAGATATAGAGCGGATGCCAAAATTTGTTTCAACCCTGTCGAGTACAACGGAGGTTTTGCTGCCGTCGGCTGCCGAAATCTCACAGACCGCCTTATATAATACAGGATTTTCGACAGACCACAATTGAGGAGAGCTGACTTCGAGGTCATTTGTAAACTCATATGAAGCACCGGCATCGACTGAATGGTTTACTGAAGACTTCACGACCTCTGTACCCTGGGGATCAAGGATAGCAGCCGTCAGTATATATTCACCGGCGGCCCCGGAACCATTACGCATGCGGGTTCTGACTGTAACCTTCGCTTCAGATCCGGTTATTCCGGGAGTGGTGATATACGTTCCCCATTGTTCAATATAAATATTATTAACAACCGTCAGCCATACATGCCGGTATATGCCTGAACCGGTGTACCAGCGGCTATTCCTGCCTTCATTTTTAACCTCAACGGCCAGGATATTTTCCGGGCCAAAAATCAGCTTATCGGTTATGTCGTACCAGAAACTCGTGTACCCGTATGGATGATTGCCGAGGTGCTGCCCGTTGAGCCACACATCCGCATTCATATAAATGCCATCGAAGCGGATCTGAAAATGCTTACCCTCAAGCCGCGAAGGGACAATAAAAGTTTTCCTGTACCAGCCAGTGCCACCCACTGTATAGCCGGTGGCGATAGCGCCGATTGCACTGGAATCAATCGGGGAGTCAGTTCCCGGGATATCCTCAATGCTCCAGTCATGCGGAAGATCGACCAGCCGCCACGATGAATCTTCCAGAGCAACAGCTTCACCGTTTTCCACGTCACCCCTGTTGAACCGCCAGTCGAAATCGAAAAGAATTTCTGTGCGCGGATCATCAGTCACAGATAATTTCTCGATGCCTGGTTTTTGAAGTTTATTGCAACTGGTGAATAAGATAATGGGAATCATAATTCCTGTAAGAGTTTTAGCGGCAGTACTTTTCATTTTATTTGGTTTTTGGGAATATTATTGTTTTATTGTTTTAGCGGACTCACCCCCTAACCCCCTCTCTCACAGAGAGAGGGGGAATATGTATGGGGCCATCTAATTCGATGACCAGTTTGCTTTCATGACAATAAAAATCTGCAACATAAAAGAAATGATCATTCTTAATTGACTCATAAAATATTGGATGCTGCCTGTTA
>JBGPAO010000475.1:0-2938 GCA_041480755.1 Bacteroidia bacterium | reverse complement strand
TTATCCCAGGCATATGCTTTGAGTTTAATATTACCATTCCCTTCACATGTTCCTGAACTATAAATATTTAAGCCGACAATATTAACCAGAGGTTTCAGGTCAACATTATTCGTTATGACTTCCCAGGAAACTTCGTCAGAAAAAGCATTCTCAGGTTCTACTGTGACAGTGTAGATCTTCTTCTGTTTATTTGCTGCAATATCCATCACATCGCTTTTATAGGCTATAATGTTCACTTTTGTAGCGGGAATATATTCATAATGGCCGAGAGGCAGAGGTTCAATCTGAGGATCCACACCCTGAAATGTGACAATCACCATACTGTATTTTGGAACCTGAATGAGTAAACTATCTGATATGGTTATTATTAATGAATCGATAACCGCATCCTTATCACTGAAACCATTCCCGGTGATTGTGAACTTTCTGGCAGTCTCAGGAGCAATGAATTGTATTTCCTCCGGAAGATCGATTTGCACAGTATAATCATTAATGAAATCACGACTCAGAAATAATAAGCTATATCTCCCGTTTTCGACATATGCATAGCATCCGATTGACTCAAAATCCAGAGTATCTTCGTCCGAATCCTGTATTCTTGCCATTGTCGTCAGTTCTGTTTTCAGTATACTTCCTTTGCAATATTTATTGAAAAATGCGGATGTATAGTACAATGGTGTCTTTTTGTAATCCTGGGCAGGAATCACCATTTTCCATTGTCCCCCTGACAGATGGAAGATTGTTGGTATAGCTCCGCCGGTTTCAATAGCACCTGAATAGTAATCCTGCTGTACAATTGCCTGTCCCAGGCGTCCAAAATATGTATTCTTGGTCATATTAGCTTCGTACATAAATGTAGGTTTGATCTCACCTGTTAGCTCAATCATATCTTTCATAGTAAGGACCATCCCATTCAGGTTGTATTCAACGGTGGCAATGCCGTTCTTATAATAATCAAGTTCACTGTCGCCGGGATCAATTTCGGGTGCATAATCCAGGTTTCCTCCCAGGTAACCTCCAACTGCCAGCCAGTCAACTTCTCCTGTATCTCCCTTCATTAGATTTTCATGCAATCCATAACTGTTATATGGATGAGGTTCTCTTCCACTGTATACAAGGAATATTTTTTCAGGATTGTAATATGCTGAGGATTTCATAATTACGGCCATTCTTCTGCACCAGTCTCCGTACTCAGCATAATTACTTCCTATTTGCGCTTCATGAGCATCAGCACCCCAAACTTCATTGCCAAATTCAAATATCAATCCTTTGCTATTTACGAGAAGAGATTCATTATATCCTTCAGAAACCCTTATGGCACCATATTCAGAATTTGACGGACCTGCAATATATTCCAGGAAGTGTGCGAATGTTGTAGTATCTGTCATCCAGTCGGTAGAACTTTCAACCCCGCAGGTAATTATTGAATAAGCATCAATTTCATTACAGAAGGTCATAAATTCTGCAAAAGTTATTTGTTTCCCGTTGCCAATAAAATCATTGAAATTAAGCGGATTAGCAGTCAGTGCACCCCATCTGATCCCCGCTGGTTCGAGGTCCATTATTATATCAACCAGTTTTTCATCATTGAGAAACTGTCCTGAACTGTAATCTACATTTATTCCCAGACCTGCATTATGTCCTATAGTTTCCATACTGACTGTCAACCTTGCCTTTTTATCAGTTAACTGGATATCGTATGGATCGAACCTGTTTGTTTTGATATTAAATACTGAGCTTTTCGGTGATAAATTATAACCTGCATCAACTGATTCTATTTGAATCTGATAATTAGTTCCAGGAATAAGATTTGATACGGTTAGATCTTCCTGATAGATGTAATCATCCATATTATACAGGTTGCCATTAACATATACATTGTAACCCCGGATTTCAGTTTCATTATCGGAAGCACCGCTCCACTGCAGGCTTAAAGCAAGATCAGATACCATTGGGGCATCAATTAAATCAGGAGGAGAAGGAGGAATGATATCTGACAGGTATGTAGTAGTCGAAATAATATTGCTGACCAATGATTCATTTCCAGCCTTATCAACGGCAGTAACACATACAGAGTAATCAGATTCTGGTATAAGACTTGAAATTTTATACAGGTATCCGGTAACCGGGGCTGGATTATTTAATACTCCATTCAGGTAAATATTATATCCTTCAAGCGATTTATCATCGACAGATTCAGACCAGCTTAAAGTGAGATCATTTATTCCGGTGTTTATTATGTTAAAATTGTCTGGTACTGTTGGTTTGCCTGTGTCGTAAACATATGATAAATACTGACCTTCAATATAATCTTTTGCAATATCCGGACCTTCCCAGAGTAAACCGCCAATTAAAGTATGAATATTCCATTGTGTGCCATAAATGGCATATACTCTACCGGCTTCAAGATCCCGGCTTGCGGATTTCCATTCTTTGTCTGCACTGTTAGTACCTATTCCCTGACTCGAGTGAATGATCAGGGATGCATTATCAAAATCCTCGTCTGTGCTTAATCCAACACAGCATTGATCCCCGCTCATCATATAAAAAGTATATGAGCCACTGACAGGCGGGATCACATATCCTTTAAAGAAACCTGTGAAAAAATCAGTACCCGTACAGGGAGGGGAGGTTCGGCAATCAGAAAATACAGAAAGTTCAAGTGATGGCAGATCAATCTCATCATAAGGCGCTAAACCATTGGCAGCAATCATCCTGAATGCCGGATTTGCAGACAATGGAACCATCTGCTGCCAGAAAACCACATCATGGACCTCAAAGAGAATTCCCGGATTATCATAGTTCCCAACAATAACATCCCAGGATGTACTGGCCGTTCCATCCGGATCTTCAGCCTCAATCTGTACTGTTGCTGACCCCAGCAGTCCCATTTCAGTAACATATATGACTGCAAATCTGTTGCCCGGATCGTATACTG
>JBGPAO010000474.1:0-2940 GCA_041480755.1 Bacteroidia bacterium | reverse complement strand
TTACAAAAGAAGATAATCAGAAGATTGTAGACATTATTTCCGACCAGGAAGCCTCACTGACAAAGTTAATAGAGCTTATGGATCCTGTTAAAGATGACCAGGTTATCAAGGATATTTATATAAACCTGGCAAGTGTCAAAACATTATATGATAATGCAAGTGAACCCTTCAGTAAGAAAGATCTCCAGGATGTATTAGAAGAAATAGAGGTTTTAAGAAATAATATAATCTGAAATTTACAATAAATACTCCGTTTTTTCTGTTCTGAGTTTACGATTGGATCATATCTGTTCAACTTTATAAATCCTGCTTCATCTGGAATTTAAGGATGAATGTATTAGTTTTAGATTATATCGGAGGCAAAATATTCATATTATAATCAGATATTTAATTGTCCTGGATAATTCCATAAAGGTTATTCTATGAGCGAGTCGATTCTTAACGCCCTGATGCACCTCTTCGCAATTGTGGCAACTATCAGAGAAGAAGGGCCAACCGAGCATGGAATAAGAATCATAAGATCTTACCTTTTACAGCATCTCAAGGAAGAAATTGCAGATGAATACCTGAAGCTTTTTGAGGATTTTCTTGACTTTTATAAACGGGATAAGGAATACCAGATAAGTGGTGAAATCCCTGATACATCAGTTTATGATTCCCAATACCTTGCAAAAGTTTGTAATCAGATCAAGAAAGATCTTCACAAGAATGATCGTATCATAGTATTATTGAGGCTGATTGAACTTGTGGTTGAAGATAAGAAGCTTATCGACCATGAACGTGAATTCATAAGGCTTGTAGCAGAGACATTCGATATCAGTAAGAATGAACTGGATAATGCTCTCATTTTTATCGGGAGAGGTAAAAAGGAGGAGTTGAATCCGGACAATATCCTGCTCATTGGTCCTACAGATGAATCCACGTTAGAAGAGCTTGAAGGGGACTGGATTGATAAAAACCGACCTGAAACAATAAGCCAGTTAAAGAAAATCCCACGAAATGAACTGGATGGTGAAGTTATCATATTGCATTTCAGCAGTATTGATTTATTTATTTTTAAATATTCCGGTAATGATCCTCTAACACTTGACGGCCATCCGGTAATCAATAATAAATTTTACATTTTTGAGGCCGGTTCAATACTGCGTTGCGAAAAGATTGCACCAGTATACTACAATGATATCGCAAGCCATTTTTTAAGATCTGATTCCGATATTAAAATTATATTATCAGGAGAGAATATTGAATTCAGATTCAAAAGCAGCACTTCTGGCATTCATAAGTTTTCATTCTCTGAAGAATCGGGACAGTTAATCGGGATAATGGGTGGAAGCGGAGTTGGGAAATCAACCCTGCTAAACCTTCTGAGCGGTCAGCTGGTCCCGCTTGGAGGCAAAGTGACAATAAATGATTATAATGTAAATCAGGACCGTTTTAAACTTAAAAATGTCATAGGATTTGTACCTCAGGAAGACCTGCTTTTCGAGGAATTAACTGTCTTCCAGAACCTTTATTATAATGCCAGATTATGTTTCGGAGATTTTTCAAAAGAAAGGATACTTCAAATTGTAAATAAAACCCTGACTGACCTGGTTCTTCTGGATATAAAAGATCTTAAGGTCGGGGATCCTATTAAAAAATTCATAAGCGGAGGAGAAAGGAAAAGACTGAATATCGGACTTGAATTAATGAGGGAACCATCCCTGCTTTTTGTTGATGAACCGACATCAGGGTTGTCATCGACTGATTCATGGAAAATCATTCGATTACTGAAAGAACAGACAGTTAAAGGTAAGCTGGTTATTGTCAATATTCATCAGCCATCCTCTGACGTATTTAAGATGCTTGATAAATTATGGATTCTTGATAAAGGAGGATATCCTGTATATGCCGGTAATCCGATTGATGGAATAATATATTTTAAAAAACTGAGCAAATTTGCTGATGCAAGTGAAGGAGAATGCTCAAATTGCGGTTATGTAAATCCGGAACAGATACTTGATATAATTGAAGCCAGAAAGATTGATGTACATGGCAAATATTCACAGGAGCGTAAAATTAAACCCGAGGAATGGTACGATAAGTATAAAAAAGAAATAGAATCCGGGATAGAACTAAAACCTGCAAAAAAGATACTACCCAGGAATCTTTTTAAAATTCCCGATATTGATAAGCAATTTTTTATTTTCTTCAGGCGTAATCTGCTTACCAAGCTTACAAATACTCAATATTTACTTATCAATCTGCTTGAAGTACCCCTCCTTGCAATCATTCTTTCATACTTCATAAAATTTGCCGAGGGAAATACTTATATTTTCAGCGAAAATAAGAACCTTCCCACCTATATGTTCATGTCTGTAATTGTAGCCATATTTATTGGACTGGTAGTAAGTGCGGAAGAAATCATTAAAGACAAGAAAATACTGAAAAGAGAGAGTTTCCTTAATCTCAGCAGATTCAGTTACCTGAATTCCAAAATTTTGTATTTATTCGGACTTTCAGCATTGCAGACTTTTATTCTTGTTTTTACCGGTAACCTGATCCTCGAGATCAAAGGAATGACTTTTGTCTTCTGGTTGATCATGTTTAGTACTGCATGCTTTGCAAATCTTGTCGGGCTGAATATTTCCTCCAGTCTTAATTCAGTTGTTTCAATATATATATTAATCCCGCTGATACTGATACCACAGCTCCTGTTGAGCGGAGTCCCTGTCAGATTTGATGATCTTAATAAAAGTCTCACGAACAGAATTTATGTGCCCGTAATAGGCGATATGATGACATCCAGATGGGCGTATGAAGCTCTTGCTGTTGAATTATTTAAAAATAACCGTTTTGAAAAGAATTTTTATAACTATGATCAGGCTATAAGTGAAAGTAATTATAAAACGTCATTCCTGATACCAAGACTTTTAAATGTTGCAGAGGAATGCCAGAGGT
>JBGPAO010000473.1:0-2941 GCA_041480755.1 Bacteroidia bacterium | reverse complement strand
TACATTTCCCATGATTTTAAATTTATTTGGTTTATATTAATATTACATCAACAAAGGTATGTCACTCTGTTCAGGAAACCTTTACATAATTTTGTGAAAAAGTTACATCTTTCACACATTCCCAAAAACTATGTTGTATATATAATTAATAGGAAGTAACTTTGGTAATAGAGATGAAATGTTATAATTATTTTTTCAGGCAATATTTACTCTTAGGTCTGTGAATATTCTCGCCTTTTCTGAAGGCTTCATCACAGTATTATTTTCAGCAGGAGGTAAACTATAAAATTGATGTGACTCTTAATGACAGGAAGCATGAATTGAATGGATTCGAGTCTGTTGAGTACATTAACAATTCTCCAGACACTCTCAGGTTTTTATATTTTCATCTCTGGCCGAACGCTTATTCAGACAATAAAACCGAATTAGCCAGGCAGATATTCAGCCAGAGAGGGAAAGGAAAGTTGTTCAATGATCCGGAGTTAAGAGGATATATTGATTCTTTGGACTTTGAGGTAGAAGATCATCATGTTCAATGGGATTTATTGTCAGGATTACCCGATATTTGCAAGATCATTCTTAATAAACCTATTAAGCAGGGTGACACAATATACATAACCACACCTTTTCATGTAAAAATCCCAAAAGGAGTAACCTCAAGATTAGGTCATATCGGGGAATCATATCAGATTTCCCAATGGTACCCTAAACCAGCAGTTTATGACAGGACCGGTTGGCATCAAATGCCATATCTGGATCAGGGGGAGTTCTATTCGGAATTTGGCAGTTTTGATGTTAGTATTACCCTGCCTGCTAATTACGTAGTAGGTGCAACAGGTAATCTGCAGAATGAGCAGGAAAAGAAACTGCTTGATATACTTTCTGAAGATACCTCCTGGATGAAAACACCGGTATATGGAGGGACAGATTTTCCTCCATCTTCAGATCAGATAAAGACTTTGCGGTATACAGAAAATCAGATACATGATTTCGCATGGTTTGCTGATAAGAGATTCCATGTACTAAAAGGAAAAGTAAAGCTTCCGGACTCCGGCAGGGAAATAACTACATGGGTTATGTTTACTAATAAGGAAGCACGACTCTGGAAGGATGCCATCTCGTATGTAAATAATGCTATCTTGTATTTTTCAAGGCAGATTGGGGATTATCCCTATGATATCTTTACTGCTGTTCAGAGTGCGCTTAGTTCCGGAGCAGGGATGGAATATCCTGGACTGACAGTAATAGGTCTTGCACTAGATCCTTACACACTGGATGAAGTAATAGCCCACGAAATATGTCATAGCTGGTTTTACAGTGCAATAGGCTCCGATGAACGCAGATTCCCCTTTATGGATGAAAGCCTCTCAGGTGCATATGAATCAAGATATATGGATGAAAGATATCCAGGTAAGAAGCTTTGGGAAATTTATTTTAGAAACAGGAAACTGGCAAAGTTTCTCCACATAAATGAAATGCCGGTTCAACGAATGCAGGAGCTCGAATGGCTTATTCAGGTCCGCATGAACTTAGAACAACCTGTTAATCTTGCAGCTCCTGATTACAGCGAGGTGAATTACAGCACTATAATCTATAATAAAGCTGCGCATGGTTTCAACTACCTGAGGGCTTACCTTGGAGATTCCCTCTTTGATTCCATTATTCATGATTACTACCGTACATGGAAATACAGGCATCCCCGGCCGGAGGATCTCCGGACAATCTTTGAATCCAATACGGATAAAAATCTCTCATGGTTTTTTGACGATTTTCTGGGTACAACCAAACGACTCGATTATAAAATCATTCGGCTTAAGAACCAGAATTTGCTTATAAAAAACAAGGGTGAGCTGAAAGCACCTATATTGATAGCAGGAATGATTGGGGATTCAATCTGTTCAGAAAAATGGGAAGATGGTTTTGAAGGGAAGAAATGGATCAATGAAGAACAGAATAATTTTTCGGTGATAAGAATCGATCCGGAACATAAGATGCCCGAATTATTCAGATATAATAACAATATCCGAACATCAGGTATTTGCCGAAGATCTGATCCTATTCAAACCCGGTTCTTATTGACTCTTGAGGATCCTGACAAGCGATATTTAATATATATTCCTGTTGTTGACTGGAACAGAGAAAATGGCTTTATGGCCGGCGTGGCTTTACATAATGGAATGTTCATAACCAAACCAGTTGAATATTTGGTCGTTCCTTTCTATTCCTTCCATAATTCAAGACTTGCTGGTTATGGGAAAATTTCATTCAATATAACTCCTTATAACAATTTCATCAGGATTGCATCATTAACCCTGGAAGGAGCACAATTCGGTGCACCGGGCAATCAGAACTATCAGAAAGCGAAGATAGGATTAGACCTTTATTTCAGACCCAACAAAATGAATAATCCTGTCCATCAGAAAGTCTTTGGATATTATATTGCTGCATCAGACCTTCAGCAGATTGAACTTCTCAACAAGGCAAAGATACGTTCATATCTGCAGTTCGGATACCTGTTGGAAAGGACTGGTATAATCGATCCCTTCAACATGTCGGTTTCTTTTGAATCAGGTAAGTCGTTTCAGAAGACATCACTGGAGTTCAACTATAAATATTGTTATAATGGTAAAAATAGTAGTCTGGAAATAAGATTATTTGCAGGAACCATGCTGAAAAATGCTTCTGCAGATCCGTTTTATGCTTTTTCTGCAAGTGGCAGGAGCGGTCGTGAACAATATTTATACCAGGGGATTTACCCCAATCGTTTTGGCGAGTTTCCGAAAACCTTCTGGTCGAGACAGATGTCTTTATCTGAAGGGGGATTAGTAACTCCTGTCAATGATAGCCTTGGATATAGCCGTTGGGTTTATTCACTCTCTTTAACCAGCAGCCTGCCGGGAATAGCTTCAAGGATTCCTGTAAAACCCTTTGTTAACTTATT
>JBGPAO010000472.1:0-2945 GCA_041480755.1 Bacteroidia bacterium | reverse complement strand
TATCCGTTCTGTTGAATGTATTCCATAGAATCTCATAATCCATGTCATGCATAAGTATCAGTTCGTTAATAGCCTGTTCAATAGGATTGTCAGATTCACTTTTTTGATGCAGAATATTCCAAACTACAAAGGCGAGTTGCTGTGTATAATAGGGATGAGAGTTAGTAATATTAAGAATTTCTTCTGATATCCGAACATTATTTCTTGTAACTGCATGTAATCCTTTAGTCAGATAAACTTCAAAATCTTCACGGGGTATTTTCCCCAGAAGCATAAGCATACCAAAATGATAGAAGGGGGATTTCTTTTTTTCGAATATATCCCGCATCAAAGATTCCTGACTGCCAAGGAAAACATAATTGATATGCTTATGATGCTGAATGATCGATCTTAGCTGTTTAAGAAGATCAGGACTGATGCGACGAGCTTCCTGAAATTCATCCAATATAATAATCAATTTTTTTCGTTCATTGCTTAGTTTTTCCATTAGATTCATTACATCTTCCAGCATTGGTAGATGTGATGAAACAGACTGAAATGCAATATCAACCTCATTGTTGACTGGATTAATGGAAATGGTCGGAATAATCCTGAAATTTCGGACTATTTGTTTCACCTTTTCAAAATGATAAACACGGTAAATTCGCTTTAGAAGTTGTGCAGCAAAATCTTCAACAGTGGTAATAATCTGCAGGTCGATCGAAACAACCGGCCGGGTTGTTTGTTTAACCACCTTAAAAATGAGACTTGACTTCCCAAATCTACGGGGACTTATTATAATGAGGTGATTGCTGCTGTCAAGCAAAGACATGACCCGTGAGATTTCGTTTTCACGATTGATAAAGTGTGGGTCATCAACAATACTACCAAACTTGAAAGGATTTTTGGACATTGGTTGCGAAATTTTTCGTAGCGAAATTCTTCGCAAATATACAAAATTATACCTGTAAATCTCTTATCTGCACAATGTATTCATCCGGCCCCTTCAGAAACATCTCTATAGGAACAACCATAATATTTTTATGTTTCATTGGAACAGTCCCTCTGTAAATAAGGATAAGAGAGGCCTCGGGATAATCATCACCAAATGAAACAAGCCCGTGATAATCGACAGGTCTTAAAGTGCTTGTGTTCTTAACCTCTAAAGCTGTAAATGTTTTTCCACCATACAGCACAAAATCCACTTCATTTCCGGCTAAAGTCCGCCAATAATATAATTGTGTATCTGGAAGTACAAAGTCTGCAAATGCTCTAAGATGCTGACCGACAAGTCCTTCAATAGCTGGACCAGATCCCGATGGCCATCGGGATAAAATTTCAGATTCAATGTCGAGTGGCCCCCTTTGCCTTAACCGTCGATATAATCCATTATCGAAAAAATAAAACTTCTGATGTGATGCCGTTTTTCTTTTTGCCCGTTTTGCAAAAACAGGAAGGCGATAGGCCAGTAAAAGATCCTCCAGGATATCAATATAACCTGCTACAATACCCCTACCTGATTGACATTCCCTTGCAAGGTTGCTTACATTCAGAATTGTACCATGCGAGAAACTTATTATCTCAAGAAAGCGGGCGAATGCTCCAAGGTTTCTTACCATACCTTCAGCCTGAATCTCCTCCCTCAGGTAGATATCGACATAAGAAGAAAGAGTTTTTGCCGGGTCAGCACTTCTTTCAACAACCGGTATCAATCCGGTCTGTAATGCTTTATCAAGTGAAAAAGAAGTGCCAAGCTCAGCTGCGGTAAAAGGATGCATCCTGAAATTTAAAGCTCTACCTCCCAAAAGACCGGCTCCTGACTTTTTGAGTTTGCGTGCTGACGATCCTGTAAGAATAAACCGTATGTTTTTCTCTTCCATTATTTTATGGACGACATCGAGTATCTGGGGGATTTTCTGGACTTCATCAATTATCACTTGAACAGGATTTACTGCATTTACAGTTTTTAACATAGTTTCCGGGAATGCAGAAAATGTTCTGAAGGTATCCGGATCCAGGAAATCGATATACAAAGTATCTTTTTTAATAAGGCTTTTCACGAAGGTAGACTTACCTGTTCCTCTTGGTCCGAACAAGAAAAATGAACCCTGAGGGATACTTATATCTCGTTTTATGACTGACATACCTGCAAATTTAGACCTAATTTGCGTATTATACAAGCATTTTTCGACCGAAATTTTTGTCTCAAATGTTCAGCGTTGTTTTTGCCTGCATGCGGGTAGTGTAACGAGATAAAACTATCTCTCAGATCCCTTCTCGCTCAACTAAATACTCATAAATATTATCGGGTGATATAACTTTGAATTCAGATCCCGGATAAGCATTAGAAAATGTCTTTGACAGAAACGGCTTTTTTAAGGCATTCCATTTGAACTCAAAGGCAGGAAATTACCCAGGACAGCATTTGTGATTACAATCATAAATTATTATATCCATTATACGTTGCAAGTTATTTTTTACTATTAACTTTCATTTAACTACCCAATTAAAACTCCATCCCAAAGCTGTTCAAGAAAAAATCTCCATGGCATTATGGTAATGTTACCAACTTTACGTGGAGAAAGATCATTGGATACCAATATAAGTTTTTTGACATTATATTCTTCAGCAAAACTCTTAAGTCCACGCAGATGACCCTGATGTGCCATCCCGGTGGCTTTCACCTCCACCGCTACCTGATGATCGCCAAGGATAAAATCAATTTCTATTTGCGAGGCAGTGCGCCAGTAGCTTATCGGATAATTCAGATCAGAGTAGTGACTGTGAGAGTAAATTTCATGGTATATAAAATGCTCAAATGCACGGCCGAATGATTCGCTCCCGGTAAGTATACGGCCTCGTTTAAGAAGATGATTTGCAATGCCGACATCAAAATAATAGAACTTGGGGGAGAGGATCACCCTGCGTTTGGGTTTCTTCTGGTATGAAGGAAGAAAACGACCTAT
>JBGPAO010000471.1:0-2971 GCA_041480755.1 Bacteroidia bacterium | reverse complement strand
CTATTACCATGATAACGGAAAGCGAGCCGAGCAGGTAAAGATCATGGATGGGTTACTTCACGGTGAACTTTCTATATGGAATGAGGAGGGAATTATTGTTTGCCAGGCTGAATATCATAATGGAATTAAAAATGGTAAAGTCTGCCTCTGGTATGACAGCGGCGCAAAGAAATCGGAATTCTTTCTGAAAGATGAAAAGAGTGAAGGTAAGTTTCTCATGTGGTATGAACAAGGCCAGCAGAAGTTTGAAGCGTATTATAAAGATGATCTCCTGCATGGATTGCAGAGAAAATGGTATTCAAACGGACAGCTAAATATAGAAGCAACCTATAAAGACAATTTAGAGGATGGTGTAAAATCGATCTGGAAACCGGATGGCGAACTGATTTTTGAAGGTTACTTCAGAGATGGAGAATTTATATCTGAAAAAGAAAAAACCTGAACTAACAAATAAGTGATGTCTTCTATTCAATATACAGCAGTCGAGAAAGAATTTATCAGGGAATCTGGCATTAGTGATTGTACAACAAAAATTCCCTATGTCCTGGTTGATAGTTTCCCAAACCTGGGAAAACTTGTGGCATTCAGGTTCCTGGAATGGGTCCTGGAAAATCCGGAAGGTGTTATTAGCCTGCCTACAGGCAAAACTCCGGAATACTTTATTAAATGGACTAAATTCCTTCTTGAGAAATGGGATGAAGAGCGCATCATTAATATAAGGAAAAAGCATGGCCTGACAGGCAAAAAAAAGCCCGATTTAAGCAAGTTGCAATTCGTTCAGATTGATGAATTTTATCCAATCTCACCCCTCCAGCATAATTCATTTTACCATTATGTTAACCAGTTCTATATAATGGATTTTGGATTAGATCCCGGCAGGGCTTTATTGATGAATTGCGATCAGATTCCGCTTTCAAATGGTAAGTCTTACCGGGAGGTTTTTCCGGATAGCCGCATTGATACATCTCTCAGATATCGTGAGGCTGTTTCAGATCCGGAGAAAATCCAACAGGAATCGTTATTCCTGATTGATAACTGGTGTTCGGATTATGAGAGGAAAATAAGGGACAGAGGCGGTATTGGCTTTTTCCTTGGAGGGATAGGACCGGATGGCCATATTGCATTCAATACAAGAGGATCTGATCACCATTCCACTACAAGACTAACCAGCACCAACTTTGAAACACAGGCAGTTGCAGCAAGTGACCTGGGGGGAATTGAGATTTCAAAAAACCGGCTTGTAATTACTATCGGTCTCGGAACAATTGGATATAATCCGGAAACAGTAGCCATTATTTTTGCAGCAGGCGAATCCAAAGCTAAAGTTATTGCCCAGGCTCTGGAATGTGAAACGTCAAATTTGTATCCGGCAGGCGTTCTGCATAAATTAAAAAACAGCAGGTTCTACCTTACCCAGGGAGCGGCTTATAAACTTACAGACAGCAGAAAAAGGTATTTTAAATCAGGTGCATGGACACATCAGAAAACCGAACATTCCATAATTGATCTTTGCAGAAAGATAAATAAATTCGGCCATCGGCTGACACTTGATGATCTGAAAAGCTCACCTGTTTGCAGACTGATCCCGGACCTGAATGAAAACACGGTTAAAACAGTAATGGATTCAATCCAGGTGAAAATCAATAAAGGTCTGCAGCAGGAGCGCGAACAGATTTATCTTCATACCGGTCCGCATCATGATGATATAATGCTGGGTATTTTACCCCACATTTCGCATCAGCTGCGGTCTACCAGCAATCAGTTTTATTTTGCCGTCCTGACTTCAGGTTTTACCGCAGTTACTAATTCATTTCTCCAGGAAGCGCTAAGGGATGCCAGGATATTCATTGAATCAGGCAGGATTGAAATGACCAGATACCAGGATTTTTTTGAAAGCGGGTATAAGTATAAATGGGATAAGGATGTGTATCATTATCTGAATAAGGTGGCAGCAAGAGATAAGGAAGGCCGGCGAAGAGGACTGTGCCACAGGATTGTAAGGAATATAGTCGAACTGTCAGGAGTTAAAAATGTTGAGGACCTGGTAAATCAGATTAATGAATATATCGGGATATTGCGTAAGAGTTATGATGGGGAAAAAAATCCTCCTGTGATACAGAAACTGAAGGGAATGATCCGGGAATTCGAGGAAGAACTTGTATGGGCTCACTTTGGGATCCAGGTGAAAAACCTCCGGCATCTCAGGCTTGGATTTTATACAGGGGATATTTTCACTGAACAGCCATCGAAAAAACGGGATGTTGAACCGGTTCTGGACATGATCAGGGATATCCAGCCGACAGTTATCAGCCTGGCATTTGATCCTGAAGGCAGCGGACCTGACACTCATTATAAAGTATTACAGACTATAGCTGAAGCTTTGAGGATCTGGAAAGAAGAGAAAGATTTATCGAGGTTAAGGATATGGGGGTACAGGAATGTCTGGTACAGATTTCATCCTGCGGATGCAGATGTAATTGTGCCCGTTTCGCTGAATTCCCTGGCCGCACTCAATGAAGCATTCAATGATTGTTATGTAACCCAGGTAGATGCATCATTCCCAAGCTACGAATACGACGGGCCTTTCAGCAGACTTACCCAGCGGATCTGGGTGGAACAGCTTAAGGAAATACAATTCCTCCTGGGAAAGGATTATTTTTATCTTAATGAACATCCCAGGATCAGAGGTGCCCACGGGATGCTTTTTTTCAGGGAAATGAATGTGGACCAGTTTCTGGAGCAGGCACGGGAACTTGAAAGATCTATGGAAGGGTAGAATAAATGCCTCAAAATATAAATGCCTAAAATGCCTTAAATTATAAATAAATTAATGGTTATATTGCTAAATTGTTAAATTGTTATCGTTTAACCCAATATTTGCATTTTATCATTTAATCATTTAGCCATTTAACCTTATAGCCATTAAACAGTTTAGCCATTTAGCAATTTAACAGTTTAGCAATTTGACAGT
>JBGPAO010000470.1:0-2977 GCA_041480755.1 Bacteroidia bacterium | reverse complement strand
TAATAAGCAATATTGTTATATGATATGAATGGCTCATTGCATAGTACAATTGTATCAATTTTTATTGCATTGTAATCTGTAGTAAAATCATCTACCAAAATATTTTTGGTCAAATAAAAATTCAAGCCATTGTTTTTAATTGGATTATCATCTTTATTACAATTCGTAAAAAAAATGATCAATACAAAATAGAATAATGGCTTTATTTGTGTTTTAATGTGCATCTATTTTTCTAATTTCTTAATATAAGATGTTCATTTAATAAGTTTAGTTGCGTCATCCTGTTGCATTACCGCCAACGATGGTGTATAAGTATACCGTTATTTCTTCTATGTCGACATATTGAACTACATATACACCCTAAAATTTTGGGTGTATATGTAGTTCAATCTAAAATCATTTTTAATATAACCTGAAGAATTTATTAGTTTCAGATAAAAACATAAGTTACAAAAAAAAGAAAACCCGGCCAAAGTTTGACCGGGCTTAATTATTTTTAAATTCACATGCTAACCGCTTGACGAATCCTAAAATAAATATTATAAGTACTCAAAAGTCTAAAGTACTTCAATAGTGCTTCAACGAATAATTCAACTGAAAACTGAGAACTGAAAACTGAGAACTGAGAACTGAGAACTGAGAACTGAGAACTAAGACCCCTTCCTACTTAATATCTTGCAGATTAAAAGGCGTGACCTGGTAAACATAATAGTTTAGCCAGTTCGTGAACAGCAGGTTGGCATGACTTCGCCATCTGACAAGAGGAGGTTTTGAGGAATCATCATCAGGAAAATAGTTTTCAGGCACATTTATGTTTAATCCTTTATCCAGATCCCTGAAATATTCGGCTTTTAATGTATCCGGATCATATTCAGAATGACCCGTTACAAATATTTTTTTCCCGTCCCGGGAGGTAACAATATATACCCCTGCCTCTGGAGATTCAGAAATTAATTCAATACCACTGACTTTTAAAATATCCTCGCGCCTGATTTCAGTATATCTTGAATGAGGTGCTGGATAAATGTCATCAAATCCTCTTATCAGAGGGATCTTTTTGTTATTTATCGTATGGTAAAAGATACCGGACATTTTACCCGGAAGCATATATTTTGGAACGCCATAGAAATGATAAAGTCCTGCCTGCGCAGCCCAGCAGATGAACATGGTTGAAGTTACATTATGGGTAGTCCAGTCCATAATTTCTACCAGTTCCGGCCAGTATGTTACCTCTTCAAAAGGCAATTGTTCCACAGGGGCTCCGGTTATGATCATTCCGTCATACTTTTTATCCCGGATTTCCGTAAATGTTTTGTAAAATGTTTTCAGATGTTTAATCGGAGTATTTTTAGGAATGTGTGTCTCAGGGTACATGAAGTCAATCTCGATTTGCAGCGGGGTATTCGAAAGCAGTCTCAATATGTGGGTTTCAGTGGTCTGCTTAACCGGCATTATATTCAGCAGAAGGATCTTAAGAGGACGGATATCCTGGTGAACAGCATTTGTCTCGCTCATTACAAATATATGCTCATCCCTTAAAATGGATGCTGCAGGCAGGCTATCGGGAATGTTGATGGGCATGACTCTGATCTGATTATAATCAACTAAGATAATAATATAGTGTGAAGGTGTTGTAAAAAATTACTACGATATTTTCCTGAAGGCTGTTACTAAGTCTTCTTTTATATCCTCAATATGTTCAATACCCACAGACAGCCTGAGCATCCCGGGGTCTATGCCTCCGGCAAGCTGTTCTTCCTGAGAAAGCTGCTCATGAGTTGTTGAGGCAGGATGAATGATAAGTGTTTTGGCATCCCCGATATTAGCCAGATGACTTATTAATTCAACATTATTAACAAATTTCTCTGCCACAGCCTTACCTCCTTTAATATTAAAGGTAAGCATCCCTCCAAAACCATTTTTCAGATATTTTTTTGCCAGTTCATGGTATGGATTGCCGGGAAGTCCAGGATAGTTAACTTTTTCTACCCAATCCTGTTTTTCCAGCCATCCGGCAAGTTCAAGTGCATTTTCGCAATGTCTTGTTACCCTTAGTGAGAGTGTCTCGAGACCCTGAATAAAGAGGAAGGCATTAAAAGGGCTCATGGCATTTCCATAATCTCTAAGTCCTTCGACACGGGCCCTGACAATGAAGGCTATATTCCCATGAGGTGATTTATCGCCAAATGCATCCCAGAATTTCAATCCATGATAGCCTTCTGAAGGTTCAGTAAACTGGTGAAATTTACCATTGGCCCAGTTAAAATTTCCGGCATCAACTATTACACCGCCAATACTGGTGCCATGACCTCCGATCCATTTAGTGGCAGATTGAACGATCACGTTGGCCCCATACTTTATTGGTTTGCAAAGAAATCCGGCAGTTCCAAGAGTATTATCCACTATAAGGGGTATCCCGTTATTCCTACAGATTTCAGCAAGTGAGTTGAAATCGGGAATATTGAATTTAGGATTGCCAATGGTCTCTATATATACAGCCCTGGTCTTGCTGTCGATTTGTTTTGCATAATCAGCCGGATCATCACCATCAATAAACTTCACATTTATGCCCAGTCTTTTAAACTGGACTTTGAACTGGTTATAAGTGCCGCCATACAGATATGATGTGGAGACAAAATTATCCCCGCTCTCAAGTATGTTTGTCAGGGCAATAAACTGGGCTGACTGTCCTGAAGATGTTGCCAGGGCTCCGACGCCGCCCTCAAGTGCAGCTATCCTTTGCTCAAATACATCTGTTGTTGGATTCTGTATCCGGGTATAAATATTACCGAACTCTTTCAGCGAAAACAAGTCGGCAGCATGTTTCGAATCGCGGAACAGATAAGAGCTTGTCTGGTAGATCGGTACTGCTCTTGCATGAGTTACAGGATCAGGAGTCTGACCAGCATGCAACTGTAAAGTTTCAAAGCGGTATTCCTTTTTCATAATTATAATTAGTTGAATTATAGTCTTATAC
>JBGPAO010000469.1:0-2981 GCA_041480755.1 Bacteroidia bacterium | reverse complement strand
CGCAGTTTAAGGTTATTTATCCAGGACAGTTGTTCCATAAAATCTTCGTTGCTGATGGTCCAGCCAGCGGATATAGCCGGGAAAGCGCCCCATTTGTGATTCGCACCAAATTTCGAAGAGCCTTCGTAACGTAAACTCATCAGGACATTGTATTTATTCTGATAGCCATAGCTGATCCTGCCGAAGAAACCGATCAATTTGCTGTCCTCCTTATAACTGCCCATACCGGCTTTGCCGTCCTTTAAAGCTGCACCCAGGTACAGGTTATTATAGAGATATGCGTCAGTGGGAAAGTCATAGTTGTTTGCTGACATTGATTCATACATATCATACTGATAACTGTATCCCACCAATGCATTAAAACGATGCCTGGTTAGGAAATTATTCTCGTACATTGACGTCAATTCCAGCTGATTGGATAGGGAATTACTGCTTCCCTTATAAGCCCAGCCATTATTGCCTGCTGTTGTGGCAGTATAGTAACTTTTGGTAGTATATTCTTCAGTATTGCCGTTATTGCGATTTGTTGATAGTTTCAGGTTTGTCTGCCATCCTTTGACGGGCTCGACAGTCACGTTGCCTGTCAAACGGCTCCATTCGCTCTTGGATTCACCAAGATTTTCATAGATCATAGCCACCGGATTGTAATACTGGAACACAGTAAAGTCCTCGTAATAACCGAGGTCGGGATCTCCGTCAATATATACAGGGGCAGTCGGGTTGTGTA
The DNA here is from genome assembly GCA_041480755.1 of Bacteroidia bacterium. Lineage (GTDB taxonomy): Bacteria > Bacteroidota > Bacteroidia > Bacteroidales > SM23-62 > LJUQ01. Next base: position 2,254 of record JBGPAO010000469.1, on the reverse strand, counting down.
TAACCGCCTGGCGATAAATATTGGCCACACCTCCGTCACTTGCATTAGTCACATCGTTCTTGTGAATTCCTTTTATCATATTGAAGTTCAGCTTTAACTTATCGTCAAACATCCAATGGCTCATATCGAACTGCATTTTCAATTCTTCATTATTGGTTTTCCTGATAATTCCTCTTTCATTACGATAAGAAGCATTAGCTGAATATGCGCTTTTTTGAGATCCTCCGCTGATGCTCAGACTGTGGTCCTGGGTATAACCTAATTGGGAAACTGCAGACAGCCAGTCGGTATCCCAACCAAGGTCCTTAAAGGCAGTCTTGCCAAAACGGATATCTGTGGGTCCCATGAAATCGGCAAGTTTATAGAAGTCAGACATAGTACCGTAAGTCGAATAAGTTACACTTGTCTCCTCCTGACGCCTGCCTGCATTGGTGGTAATAAGAATAACACCATTTGCGCCACGTGTACCATAGATAGCTGCAGCAGACGCATCTTTCAATACGTCGATTGATTCAATGTTTTCCGGGGCAACAGTACCCAGGGAACCTTCGGTTCCATCGATAAGTACCAGTGGAGTCAGGCTTCCCATCAGGCTGGTAATACCACGCAGGCGAATAGTTGATTCTGAATTGGGGTCGCCTGAACCTTTTGTTACAATTAATCCGGCTATTTTGCCCTTGACCAGCTCTGCAGCATCCTGAATGTTTCCGACCAGGAAATCTTCTTTCTTAACGCTTGAAACCGCGCTTGTAACATCGGCCTTACGCTGGGTTCCATAGCCGATAACTACTATCTCTTCAATCTCAGACAGAGCAACTTTCATGGTCACATTAATAACAGTCTGTCCACCAATTGGGATTCTTTGACCGGTCATCCCGATAGAAGATATCAGGAGTACCTCTTCAGGTGAGGCACTAATGCTGAAATTTCCGTTGATGTCAGTTGAAACTCCCCTATTGGTACCTTCAACGAGAACGGTCACACCTGGAAGAGCTTCACCATCCTCATCAACTATTCTGCCTGTAACTGTCTTTGCCTGCCCGAAAACGATGGCCGGTAACAGAATGAACAGAAACATGCAGAAAATTACATGCATCTTAATGAATAAGTCTCGTTTCATTTTACTGAGGTTTATTGGATTAATTCAGGTATTAAAGTTTAATGTAGACTTTACGCTTTTTTCTTTCTTGAAATTTAATTCTATTTTTCCTAACAAAAAATGTTCTTTGATATCATTTCTAATTAAATTGAAAAAATAATAAAAAACTCAAAGTCAAATGAGACATGTTCATCCAGAAATTGTATCCGGCAAAAGCTTATTTTTGAGTAATGGTTAATTACAATCCAGTCATAGGGAAAACATATACTCTTTTTGGGAATTCCGGAGAGACTCGTACTTATCATCTTAAGATAAAAGAGGTAACCGACTACATCCTCAATACCCATAATATGGTTGAAAAGGATCTGTTAGACTACCTCATAAAAAATGACCACAACAGAACTTCATTGAAAAAAGCGAATACTGTCGATTCAAAAGATTATCAGTTGTCTTCAATTTTAAAATTGTTTCATCAATCATTTGCAGATTTTACTCCCGGAGTGGAAAAGCACCTTAAAACCGAGCCAATCCATAAGTGTATTACTGACAATTCTTTACTCTCAATCCGTGAACAGTACTATCTGTTCATGACAGAAATAGAACTCACTAACAGGTTAAATAAGTTAATTTTCCTCAATTGCAACTATAAGATCGCCCTCCTCCCCTATTGTCTCAGGGAAAGATTAAGTGACTGCAAATCAGTTACTGACGAGATTGATTATTACTGCATTGGCTGCTCGAAGAATTGCTGTATCAATAAAATCAGTACTATATTAAAAGAGCAAAATATTCATCCTTATATCTGGAGAAGCATCCGGCTCAAATCCCTGGTCAAAAAGCTTGTCGAAAAGTATGGCAGCACCGGCATTATGGGAATAGCCTGTATTGTCGAACTTGCAAATGGTATGAAGTTGTGCAGAAAAGCCGGGATCCCGGCAGTGGGTATTCCGCTTAATGCCAATCGATGTATCCGATGGATGGGGGATTTCTATGAAAACTCGATGGACCTGGAAGAATTGAAAATCCTGGTGTCCTGACTAAATTATTACCATTTATTTATATGAAATCTGAATGAGTACCTTAAGAAATATTTTTTACTGGATACTGATGATCATTCTTATAATGATTATCCCGGCGGCTTGCAGATTATTTCAT
>JBGPAO010000468.1:0-2984 GCA_041480755.1 Bacteroidia bacterium | reverse complement strand
CCTATCAGGACAAAGGCAAGAGGTTTATCCTGGGTTAAAACGGGAATAATGATATCGAAATCCTTAAGAGATTCATTACGGTAAGTTGCCAGGAATGTAATCTCTTTTACATGGATCAGGTCACGTTCAATATCAACATCGCGGATTTCGCTTTCGTTTGCACCTGACATTAAAATTCTCTCCCACTTTTCATTCAACTTATAGATAACTATCTTACCTATCTTCAATTCGTCCTGCAACATCCCCCTGTACCTGTCGAGCAACCCATCAATGGACAAATTGGCATTGATTGCCTGGGTTATCTCCAGAAGTGCATCCAGCTTGAATGAATATAGTTTTAATCTTTGTGAAGAAGATTCTCTTGCCATTTCGCGACCTTATTTCCTCACCTGTAAAAGTAAGGTTTTTCGGTCAAAAATCATTATTTGACTCTTTCATAATATTCTCCGGTGCGGGTATCAATTCTGATTTTTTCCCCGGCATTCACAAAAAGCGGTACATTAATAGTATGCCCCGTTTCAAGTTTAGCAGGTTTAAGTGCAGTTGATGATGAGGTATCTCCTTTGAAACCTGGCTCAGCATAAACAATCTTAAGAATTACAAATGGAGGAAGCTCACATGAAATAGGTGTTTCCGTATCGGCATGAACAACAATCTCAACATCCTGGCCTTCTTTCATCAGATGAGGGTATTCAATCAGCTTTTCTTCGAGTGATATCTGCTCAAATGTTTCCCGGTGCATAAAATGATATCCTGTTTCATCAGAATATAAATACTGATAAGGCCGTCTTTCAACTCTTATTGTATTAATTTTTGTACCGGAGCTGAATGTATTTTCAATCACCCTGCCGGTTGCCAGGTTTTTTAATTTAGTTCTGACAAATGCCGGACCTTTTCCGGGTTTCACATGCTGGAACTGAACAATTGTATAAAGGCCGTTATTGAACTCGATACATAATCCATTCCTTAAATCTGCTGTCGTTGCCATACTTATAATAATAGGTCATTATTTTTTGAAGACGCAAAAATAATAGAAATAAGAAAACTTCTAATATTTCAGGTTAATATATTCTATAAGATCGGCTTTTATTGAGCCAATGAACAGGTCAAACTTAACCCGGATAGGGACCTGGTTAGGATCATCTGAAAGCCAGATTATCATTTCATCTTTTGGAGTAGGTGAAATATTATCGCTTTCTGTATTTTTTTTGGTTTCGACCATTTCAGGGATCAGTTTAAGGCAATTAATTTTCCCGATCCTTGTATCAACTTGTTCCTTCCCCATATAATGTAACCTGAATGTCATAAACTCATCATCAAAAAGCAGATCCATTGTAATAATATCACCTTTTGAGAGGATTCTGAAATCATAATTCCTGATGAAATAAAATGCAGTGATTACATCGCGGATAACCAAAGGCATTTTTATCTCACCTTTATTGACACTGTAAATGGAATTATTTTTATAGTCATAAGTATCAATATTTTTCTTTCTGTACCTTCCTTCCCTGATATCCCGTAATGCCATATTGGGCAGAACAGTGTTACTGTCGAAATAACATTCATAAGTATCCAGTATCCTGTAAATCTTGTCAGGTAATCCGATTGACTTTGCTACAAGTTTCGAGTAAAATACCTGTTCATTGTTATGAATAACCCGGTTCAGATTTATATTAGCCATCCCTGCATTAATAGGCCCGAAGTAAACTATATATTTCAATTCTTCGCCAGGCTTAAAGTTATTTTGCCCATGAGAGGGACAGTTAAACAGAGTAACAATGATCAAAGTTGATAAGGCCAATTTCATATAATATTAAATTGACGGTAGTATATTCTTTCTTGGAATTGTTGCAATGAAATCCTTCAGGTAAAATGGCTCAAAATATGCGATATCTTCAAATTGTTTTTCCTGAAAAGCTTTTTCTGCAAGTTTGGCCATCCACGCAGCAGATGGTTCGATGCCTTCAATAAACCTCGCATTAGGATGGCTTATTACATCTCTGCATTTATCAGAACCATTGCCAAAAAACCATATTACATTTTTTTCCAGAATATCTGAAAAAATTCCGGGATGAATTATCTCAGCTGTAATTTCTTTATAAAGGACATTTGACGTTGTATAAAGAGCCGTAAACACTTCCATGCGCCGGGCATCAATCATTGGACAAAAAAGCCTGTTTTTTTTTGACCTGTTGGCTGAAAGTTTTCGGGTAACGCTAGAGGCCATTGCCTGTAAAGTTGGAATGCCGATCAATTTTATTCCGGCTCCGTATGCAATTCCTTTAGCCGTGGAAACTCCTATTCTCAACCCGGTATAGGAGCCCGGGCCCTTACTGACTGCCACTGCATCAAGATCCGATAGATCAATCCTGAGTTGGGCAAGCAATTCCTCAATGAATACTGTAAGATAAGAAGCATGGGATTTCTCATCCCTGCTTTCTTTTATACCAAGGACCGCACCTTTCCTGGCAATTGACACAGAACAAATATTTGCAGAGGATTCAATATTTAGTATCAATGCCATCGGATTTATTCAGCACTTTCCTTTTTCTTCTTTTTGTTTGTGGTGAATAGATCTTCTTTCTTTACAATCTCAACAGAGTTGCCATCTTCCAACTTTTTGGAAATTGCGGCATAAGGGGATGTAATAATTTCGTCGCCCGGCTCAACTCCTTCCAGGATTTCTATATAAGTGTTATCCTGAATTCCTGTTTTGACTTCTTTCTTAACAGCTTTTCCATCTTTAACTATAAAAACAACTTCCCGGGTTTCTTCTTCCTTTTTATCGGTGGATTCTGATCCTTCATTACTTGCCTCAGTGAATTCCACATTTGCCTCTTTATTTGCAGTTTCAGCTGCTGTTGCAGAATCAGCCCTTGTCGTGACAGCCTGGATTGGCACTGTTAGAATACTATCCTTTATATCTGTCTGGATATCAACATTTGCTGACATTCCGGGTCTGAATGGATTTATATATCCCTGAT
>JBGPAO010000467.1:0-2990 GCA_041480755.1 Bacteroidia bacterium | reverse complement strand
TAATGATTACCAGGCTATAAGGGACCTCGTCAAAGCTCAGAAAATCAGGAATTTCTATGATGCCGGCAGAGGTATATGCCATCAGCTGGTTTCCAATCATGCCCGTCCGGGAATGGTCATCCTGGGCAGCGATTCGCATACCTGCACGGCAGGCGCGTTCAATACTCTGGCTGCCGGGATAGACAGGACGGAGACTGCAGGTCTCTGGAAACGTGGTGAAACATGGCTGAGGGTTCCTGAAAGTATGAAAATCACTCTTACCGGCAGGCTGAAAAAGGGAGTCTATGCCAGGGATCTTTCGCTGTGGATCATCGGCATGATTGGTTCTGCAGGTGCGAATTACATGACGATTGAATTTCATGGCAACGGTGTCCGTTCGCTGAGCATTTCAGACCGGATGACCCTGGCTAATCTTGCATCGGAAATGGGTGCAAAAAATGCGGTTTTTCCTTCTGATGTTATCCTTAAAGATTTTTATTGGGGGAATGAGGCCGATGGCATATGGGCCGATGAAGGTGCCGAGTATACTTCAGAGATGGAAATAGATCTCAGCCACATTATCCCTCTTGTGGCCGCTCCTCATAGTGTCGATAACGTTAAGTCTGTTCACGAAGTTGCCGGCACGAAAGTCCACCAGGGACTGATCGGTACCTGCACGAATGGCAGGCTGGAAGACATAAGGGTGGCTGCCGATATCCTGAGGGGAAAAAAAATTGCTGATGACTTCCAGTTATTGGTTATACCTGCTTCACGGGATATCTATCTTCAGGCGATAAAAGAAGGATTAATAACAGCCCTCGTTGAAGCGGGTGCTAACGTGCTGAGTTCTTCCTGCGGGCCGTGCCTGGGAACAGGGCAGGGGATACCGGCAGACGGGCATACCGTGATTTCCACAGCCAACCGAAATTTCCGCGGGCGGATGGGAAACATGAAGGCAGAGATCTATCTGGCCTCGCCTGCGACAGTCGCTTTTTCAGCCTTAAAAGGTGTGATAACAGAACCGGTGAAAGGCAAAGCATATCCTTATAAAAAACAGGCGGAAGAAATAACGGAAATTGCACGGGATGAAAAAAGGAGGGTTAATTGTGTGTGGAATTATGCGGATGTAAATAACCTGAATACTGACCAGATGTTTGCAGGGAACCTGACATATAACATTAAGAGTTCGGATGCCGGTGCTATTTTGCCGCATCTGTTCAAGGGTTTCGATCCGGCTTTTGGGGATGAAGTCAGGACCGGAGATATTATTGTTGCCGGTGAGAATTTTGGCTGCGGAAGTTCGCGGGAGCATCCGTCAGTCGGACTGGCTTATGCCGGGATTAAGGCCGTTATTGTAAAATCTGTGAACCGCATTTTCTTCCGTTCATCTGTAAATCAGGGACTTGTGCTTGTAGTACACCCGGAATTTGTGAAAGCTTATAAAGCAGGAGATAAGGTGGATATTGACCTGGAAAAAGGACAGATATCATTGAATAATGTGAAGTTCAGATTCGAACCGTTACCTGAAAAACTGCTTGAAATCATCAGGAGCAAAGGGCTGGTGAACTGGATCAAAAATCTTTGAAGATAGGTACAGGGTGCAAGGTTCAAGGTACAGGGTAAGCGTTCCTGGTTTTAAGTTCCGTGTTCCGGGTTCGTTTTGTACCATGCTCCATGCATCTTATAACCTGTACCCTGTTCCTTCTACCATTAAAATAGGAACAAGTAACATTTTCTTATCCAATAGTATTATGGTTAATTCCGACTCCGTAGTTGATTGGCTGCTTCAGGGGGATCCTGCTGTTCGATGGCAGGTGCATGCAGATCTTCTTGATTCTGACGAAGAGATGATCCGGAAAGAAAGGAAGAAGGTAACGACTGAGGGATGGGGAGCAAAGCTTCTGGAACGACAGGATGAAGAGGGTACATGGGCAAGGGCTTTATATTCACCGAAATGGACATCGACAACTTATACACTTTTGCTTTTGAGGAGGTTGGGGTTGGATCCGAATAACCGGAAGGCGCAGAAAGGCAGTAAAATATTACTTGAAAAAGGTTTTTCAGAAGACTATGGAATAAATTATTGGTCGAAATACACCAACAAGAGTGAGACATGTGTCACCGGGATGACCCTATCGATCCTTGTATATTTCAATATAAAAGATAAGCGTTTAACAGAAATTGCAGAGCATTTACTGCATGTCCAGATGGATGATGGCGGCTGGAACTGCCGCAGGCCATATGGAGCGACACATAGTTCATTTCATACTACCCTTATCGTACTTGAGGCATTTCATGAATACCTGCAGAAGTTTGATGAGCACAGGAATGAAGTACTGCAGGGCAGGGACCGGGCGATTGAATTCCTGTTGCAGCACAGACTTTATAAATCCCATCGGACCGGACGAATTGTAAAACCACAAATTACACAATTCTGTTTCCCTCCGAGATGGTATTATGATGTGATGACTGCATTGGATTATTTGCGGTCAGAAAACATCCCAAAGGAAGAACGCATGCAGGATGGGATAGACCTGGTGTTGAGCAAACGAAAAAAAAACGGGACATGGCTGCTTCCGAGTCCGCACCCCGGGAAAACCTTTTTTACGCTTGAATCTTCAGGAAAACCAAGCCGGATGAATACGCTGAGGGGGATGAGGATACTGAGGTGGTGGGAAACCTAAAAGGTTCCGGGTTTGAACTAATCCAGTGAGCAAAGCGAACGGGATCTCAAGGTCATAATTTCCAGGACTAATAAAAAACAATAAAAGACAAACCACTCTGCAGAATTTTAATGAATTCTTTATCATAGGATTTTCAACCAAATTATATTTACAGGGACAGCCTGACAGGAAAGCAATTTCCCCTCGTATCAGACCATGTGAACCTGCCTTGCTTCCATAAACTCTGTCAGATGGAAAGAAGGATGTCAGGATCTACAGTAAATCCAAACCCTATTTTTAGTCGCACAGAGTATCTAATTCATCTCTGGCTTCATCAATAGCATTTTG
>JBGPAO010000466.1:0-3027 GCA_041480755.1 Bacteroidia bacterium | reverse complement strand
CTCCGCCCTCAGCCCTTAGCTCTAAGCTCTTTTCTCCATGCTCCATGCCCCAAGCCCCATGCGTCTTATATCTTCACTCTTACCTGCAACCTTAGATCCGTCCTGTGTTTACCGCTTATTTCATCCAGTCCTGACCCAATCGTTTGTTTCTGGGGATAGTAAGTGTCTGCAATCTTCAACCAGAAGTCGAAATGTTTATTCATAGTGTAGCGAACATTCAGATATGTTCTGATACCCCTGTCATGATAGGCCGGGATGGAAAAAGAATAAAGAACATCATGCTCATAGGCATAAATCCTGGGATCCCAGCCGTCGGTATCGAACATGGCATATCGCAATACAAATGAAACCGGGATACTGGCTGGCTTAAAAAGAATATCATGATATATGAGCCAACCTTTCAGCAATGATTCGCTTTCCGTTTTGCTGAAGGACAATTCAAACCTGTCCTGGAAAGTTACAACAGGTCCAACAGGATAATCAAAATGAAAGCGGATCCTGGATAACATTTTGTGTACGGTGCTGTCAATTCCCGGACCTTCACCTGGAATATCAACCGGTTTCCGGTTCCCCTGGTATCTCAAATATGCATTCAGTCCGTTTTTAACATGATAATCAACCTGCAAAAGCCAATCGTAGCCTGCTGAAGGGGAGCTGTTATTATATCTCAGCCATGGAAATGAGAATGCGTCAAGATATCCGGAGAAAGTCCATGAAGGAAAAGGGAAAGCAAGGATTCCAAGGTAAAGGCCGTTTTCATTTGAAGTAGTTGAATTTTCTGAGAATGCATTGGCAAACAAAGCGTGGTAATCTTTCTGGTAAAACCTGTGGAGAACAGACAGCGTCAATGGAGGTTTCAGGTCAATCATTGCTCCGTTAAGGATTGCGAATCCTTTGTTTGTGCTCAGACCTGCCTCACCGAATAAGCTTAATTTAGAAAGCTGTGCATAATAATCCATACTGAAATTTGTGTTCTTTGATCCATAAAAGCTGAAAAATTCATAAGGATCATCTCCTTCAGCCAGCTCCCCGTTGAAAAAGTAATGTGTTGCCGAAAAGCCAACCCTTGCATTCTCAAACTTGCAGTTAATGTTACCACCAATCACAGTTTCTCTGATGGCATCCTCATCTTCAATTTGGCTTGGAAGAGCATGGATCCCCGAGGTCTGTAATGATGAAAAAGTAAGCGGTTCTTCGCTTAATGAATCTATTTCAGTTATGTTCGCATCTATCTTTTTAGATGAGAAATAACCGGTTAGTTCAAAACGGTTAATGTTAAATGTCGCGGCCAGGCCCCTGAAGAAAACATTCTCATCGGTTGATGTATACCTGGATATGCCCTGTGATTTCCTTCGCAGATTCAATACGTCTGGTGATTTTTCAAATGCCAGGCCCGACCAGGTGTTTACACCCTGTCCGAACCCCACCTGGTAATCACCGAAGATCAGGTCTTTTATTTTCCAGGTATTGCTTAGCTGGATGTAACCCGAATTAAAATCAAATCCGTAAGAATTAGTGCCTCTGAAAAATTCCTCCCCGGCATCCTTTTCACCGGTATAACCTGCCCTGATCCTGTCATTATACTGAAAGGCGTACCTGGAATAAAGTTTAACAGAACTTCCCAGGTAACGTGCATTTGAATTCTGAGAAATGACAGAATCAGAAACATCAGCATATCCGGCTTGTTCCTGCAACGTTTTTGAAGTTCTGATAAATAGCTGGTTATCTGTTTGCTTCAGAAAACCAGACGGTCCAGGCTTGCTCTGTCGCACTGAAACACTGGCGAAAGTGACAAACGGTCCGATCAGCTGCGCTGTCTCTTCAGTATAGCCGTAAACCAGTGGGAGTTCATATATCGTCAGCAATTCACCGTTATCCTGGATATATTTTTTCAGGCTGATGATCTGAAAATCCGTCAGAAAATGAAGCCGCTCAAGTTCTTCGATTGATGCGGTGTTCAGGTTGAGGGGATTTTCCAGGTAAAAGGAAAGGTCATTGAGTAATGTAGCATAATCAAGCTCCTCTTCAGAGTTCCTGGCAATGTTCTCAATGAGATCCTCAATAACTATATTTCCTTCCGGATTTAGGTCCTGTGAATGAAGCTTCAAAGCAGTCAGAAGCAGGAATAATAATAGGATTGTCTTTTTTATCATTACCTGAACCAATATTGAACTGAGAAATGAGGCGTGTAACCTATGATCTGCTGATGGGAAAAAGCCAGGTCAATCTTTATTTTTTTCAGTGCAAATCCCAGTCCGAAAGAATGACTGATAAATTCATTTATAACCACCCCCGTCCTTATTAAAAGGTAATGTTTTATCCGGTATTCGAGACCTGCTTTATATGAAGCCGGTGCCGTTTCAAGATCCTTCATAGTCTCGATGGCAATAAATAGTTTATCTTTATAATCGTAACCAGCACCCAGGCTGAAAATAACCGGGATTCTTTCCTTTTCTGCTAAGCCTCTGAAACATGATCCTGTAGGATTATAAATATGCACTCCGATGCTCAGGTTCTGTATCGGTTTAGCAATAATTCCCGCTTCGACCGCCATACCGTTGATATTTCCTGTTTCATCTGCAATATAGGTGTTCAGATAGTTGAACTGGATCCCGGCAGAAAACCATTTATTCAGTGACTTCCCGAATGCAAGTCCTATTTTATTTTCATGATAGGAAGAATAACCAAAATAGGTATAACTTAATCCGAAAGTGCCGCTCTGGGTTGGCATGATGAAGGCAGCTGAATGCAGGCTGAATTCTGCGACAGCAAATCTGTTTTCATGGTGAAAGCCCGCAGCCAGATGATTATAGAATCCAAGCCCTGCCTGGTTATGTGATACAGACCACAGATCGGAGCACATAACACCCACATTTCCCATTGCAGAAAACCTTGCTCCTGAAAGATAATTATCATTAGCAGCCAATGTATATTCAAATGAGAATACTCCAATAAGACAAGTGAGAAGAAATGCATTATATCTCATTGGACAAATACCCACGACTATGACAATTATTTGGTAAGATG
>JBGPAO010000465.1:0-3028 GCA_041480755.1 Bacteroidia bacterium | reverse complement strand
ATGTTTATCAGGCTATAATAAACCCGGCTTCAATTGAGGTCAGGAAAATTATAATATATTTGTTGAAAGAAATGGAAAATTAATGGAAATCAAAAATCTTAATCCGGAAAGTCTCGAAAAAGCTTCTGGCATGCTGAAAGCAATCGCACACCCTGTAAGGATCTCAATTATAAGTTTTCTGGAACATGGCAAAAGCAGGAGTGTCACCGAGATACATAAACATATAGGGATTGAACAATCTGCGGCATCACATCACCTTGGAATACTTAAGGACAAAGGAGTTTTAGGTTCGAAAAGGGAAGGTAAAAACACTTATTATTTTCTGAAATACGAAAAAATAGTTGCTTTATTAAACTGTATTGGGGATTGTTGTCAATAACCAGCACCCAGCACACTGCAATATTGTTTAATTAATATCCCGGAACATTTTCTTCTGGAAAAGAACAATCGCAAACACCCCACAGGTAATTGCAGAATCTGCAATATTAAAAATGGGACTGAAAAAAACAAAAGGTTTTCCAGCCCAAAAAGGAGACCAGCCGGGCCAGGTGGTATTAATTACAGGGAAATAGAACATATCAACCACTCTTCCAAGCAGAAAAGAAGAATAACCGCCTTCGGGGGGAAACAAAACAGCAGGCTGGCTGTAACCTTCGCTGAATATCATTCCATAGAAAGCACTGTCAATTATGTTACCTATTGCACCGGCCAGGATAGTACTGACCGCAAGAATAAGTGAAATGTTTGATTTTTTTCTGATCAGGGATGAAAGAAACCAGGAAATACCGGCAATCGCCACAATCCTGAACAGGCTAAGCACTATTTTTCCGGTTTTGCCTCCCATTTCCATTCCGAAAGCCATGCCGTTATTTTCGATGAAACGCAAGTATCCCCAGTTTCCGAACATATGAATTTCCTGGCCGATAAACATATGTGTTTTTACCCAGAATTTCAGTATCTGGTCCACAATTAAGATCAGAGTGATCAGTAAAACAGCTTTTTTCCCTGATGACATTAGTGCCCTGTTTTTATTAAGGTGCGAAAATAATAAAAAATGCTGATAAATACTGACAATTCAGGACTATAAAAAACCCCCTATGCAGAATGGGGGGTTTTAACACTTCAAGCCTTTCCTCTTAAATTGCAGCCTGTTTATCAGGGACAAGTTATATTTAAATAGTTTCCATCCCAGCAGTACCAGTTGGTTGTTCCGAAACGGACCGGACAATTTACCCTGCCATTGTGGAGGGTAGTGCTCCATTCAACATCCATGTCAAAAAACTGTTCGTATGAAGTATTGTAATAATGAATTGTATAATATGCATTCAGCGCATCGGTTGTCAGTCCGTATTCAATATAACTGTTTACAAATTCACTGCCCGACTTGGTATAAGTATATTTTACCATACCGATTTTATCGGCGGTTGCACTCCAGTCTATCTGGAGAATCTCTACAGGGTTTTGCTGGCTTTCATATAATTTCCATTGTCCCTCGGTGCCTCCAAGCTTGGATGTCCCTTCAAACCAGAGAAAATCAGTATAGCCGCCGGTACCTTCTTTTGTAATGTACATTTTCCAGACAACATTTGTCTCGGTTATCTGGCCAGTCAGCCTTGCATTATAAGTCATACTCAGCACGGTTGCATTGCAGCTCCACTGCCAGGTTTTGTCATCAAGATATACAGGTTTCTGATCGACTGCCAGCTGAAATGAGTAAACAGGAACAGCAAGATTTGTATATATAATTGCCTTCCACAACATGGCAACACCTGCTGAGAATTCCCAGTTGCTGTTTTCGGTGCCTTTGGGTACAGATATTGATCCGTCGCCTTTTGTGCCACCCTCAAAGTTGCTGAAGTCAATTGTCATCGATTCGGACGGCGGTAAGACAGGTGGATCACCCTTGTCCTTTTTACAGCCGGTAAAAAGTGTCAATAAAATAGTAGTAATGGTTAATAAGGAAATTAATTTTTTCATCTTTCAGAATTTTCGTTAATCATAAAACGGTAAAGTTATGCTAAAAATTATTATGAAATGTAAAATCAGTATATCCGACGGTCATAAAAGATCATAGAAAAAAAGAGGTATCAGACACTTATTGTAAAATATTAAACCAGTAAATTTGAACAATAAATCAAATTTGATGTTTAATGCTAAAACAAACAAATATGGAACAGAAAAACTTAATGAAAAAACTTGGTCTCGGGATAATTGCTGTACTGTTTGCAGTTAAATCCTTTGCAGGAGACCCTGAAAATTTAAAAAATACGACTATGGAAAAATTTGATATTCATGTATTCCCGGCATTGCCATATGCCTATGATGCGATAGAGCCATACATTGATGCCCGCACAATGGAGATCCATTATGACAGGCATCATCGTGCATATTTCAATAATTTCGTTGCTGCCGTTAAAGGAACCAGTCTTGACAACAGCACAATTGAGGAGATCTTTGCGAAGGTTTCTGAGGCTGGCGATGCAGTCAGAAACAATGGAGGAGGTTTCTATAACCATGTTTTTTTCTGGAATAATCTAGCACCAAAATCAGCAGGACCTTCAGCGGAATTATCAGCTGCACTGACCAAAGCATTCGGTTCATTTGACAAGTTTAAGGAGACTTTCAGCAATGCTGCAAAGACACGGTTCGGAAGTGGATGGGCCTGGCTCTATCTGACTGCAGACAGGAATCTTGCTGTTGGAAGCACCCCGAACCAGGATAATCCGCTTATGGATGTATCGGCAATCAAAGGAACACCTTTGCTGACACTCGATGTTTGGGAGCACGCTTATTACCTGAAATATCAGAACAAAAGAGCTGATTACATCGATGCTTTCTGGAATGTTGTAAACTGGGAAGAGGTAAACAGAAGGTATCAGGAGGCAACGAAATAAATTCAGGTTTATAGAAAATTATGTAACTGGGGGTTTAGACCCCTTTTTTTTCCCCCCAGAGGGGGGAAAAATTCTCAAAGTTCCCCAAGGATTATTTTAATGTTCACAGATTTTTCTCCCCCTTTGGGGGAGAT
>JBGPAO010000464.1:0-3051 GCA_041480755.1 Bacteroidia bacterium | reverse complement strand
CTGTCACGAATTACTGCCTTATGCTTCTGGTATACAACTGAATAAGGAGCAACGCTTTCTGTAAGCCAGACATTTCCCCCTATTACAGTGTCATGTCCTATTACAGTTTCACCTCCCAGGATTGTGGCTCTGGCATAAATAATTACATTATCCTCTATCGTTGGATGCCTTTTCTTATTAGCAAGCTCCTTTTCAACAAACAGAGCCCCGAGTGTAATTCCCTGGTATAGTTTTACATTGTTACCTATTTCAGTCGTTTCCCCAATTACAACACCTGTTGCATGATCAATAAAAAATCTTTTGCCAATCCGGGCGCCGGGATGTATATCCACACCCGTCTTGCTGTGAGCATACTCAGTCATTATCCTGGGCAATACAGGCACTTTCAGACTGTACAATTCATGGGCTAACCTGTACACCATTATACTGAAAAAACCTGGGTAACACAGTATAACTTCTTCAACTGATTCCGATGCAGGATCAAATTTCGTAAATGCATCAGCATCTTCCAGAAGCATTTCGAATATATCCGGCAGTCTTTCATAAAACTTATTACAAATGACAGAAGGATCTTCCTTAAGCACCGGTCGCAGGGAAGACAGCAGCTTCTCAAGAGCACTTTTGAGGTCATCCAGTTTTTGCCTGAGTTCTTCTGACTTAAATTCCCATCCCACTCTGATAGGAAATAAAAAATTAACCATGTTATCAACGAAAGCGTGTGTAGCCGAGGCAGATGGGACTTCGCGCGAATAATTCCGGTTAATATTATAAAGATAATTATGGAAATTCTTAAGGTCGGATTTCATGTTATTACTGGCTTTTATTGATTAATATTATAATCTGTAATGCTGATAAAGTCTTTGAATCATAGATAAAACCCGATAATTTTCGGACAGAGATAATTATTAACTAATTTTTCTGCAAAGGTACAAAATGCCTAGTTACCGGAATGAGGAAGATTAAAAGAATATGACAGGGAAAACACGTTAGAATATAATGAAATCGCCTGATCACCAAGATCCGTAAGTGCATAGTCTATAACGAAATTTTTAAGTCTTACACCCAGGCCAAGGGCCGGTTGAAAATCAAATGATTTGTCTTTGTCAAAATCCGGGATCAGCTGAATGTTGCCAGCGCCAAGACGCAGGTATATTATTTTTCTGTAATTAAATTCAACGCCAAGGTGAGGATCTATACTCATGAAATTTGTTCCTATCAGTACATGTCTTTTTCCGTCGAAGGTAAAATCAACATTTAATTCAGCCAGCATTGCAAATTTTTCTGAAAGGTTAAACTCTCTTGCTCCTCCTATTATCAGCCTTGGCATTGTAATTTCCATTGAATTCTCCGGTAATTCATTTCCTGTTGCTGAGAAAACTTCGGACATTCCTGAAGTATTATAGCTCCAGACATTAAAAGTAGAGGTAACATCACGGATAATCCCGCCAAAATGCCATTTATCCATATCATACTTTGCACCAATATCAAAACCGAACCCCCATGCATTTGCAAAATCACCTGTTTTCCGGTAAATAAGTTTCATATTCCCTCCAAAAAATAATCCTTCAATACCGGGACTTCGTCCATAAGAAAAAATTAATCCATAATCTGCAACAGAAAATTTTGTGATCCTGTCATACCTGATATTACCATCCGCATCTATCAGATCAAGTGTATTAAGAATATCATCCACACCAAACCGGATAAATGAAATACCTGCAACACTTTTTTCATCCAGACGCAAAGAAAATGCACCATAATCATATTTGGCCATGCCGGCAAAATATTCATTATGCATAAGGCAAATTTGTGAGGTATGATCCTGGCCTGTTAGTCCGGCCGGATTCCAGTAGCCTGAAGTGACATCTCCTGCACTCGCCACAACTGAACCAGCCATACTCAAAGCCCTGGCTCCAACTCCAACAGATAAAAACTCATTGCTGTATTTTGGCACCTGGCAATTTACAGAGGTTAAAAACAGAAAAACCAGTAATATTGAAAAGTACAAACGCAAGATTATGCCTCTTGTATTTTGGTATAAAGATAAAACAGAATCAGTTTTTCAGCATCGGACTAATGATAATTAACTAACATTTAGCTAATTTTATTGCGCAAAGGGATTACAGTGAACAGTGAGCAGTGAACAGTGAGCGGTGAAGGGTGAGGCGTGAGGCGTGAAGCGTGAAGCGTGAGCCGTGAAGCGTGAGGCGTAAAGCGTGAGGCGTGAGCAGTGAAGCGTGAAGCGTGAGGCGTGAGCAGTGAAGCGTGAAGAATAAAACGGATTAAACTTTATAATTGATTGCAGATCGCGAGTGAAGCACTATTGAAGCACTATTGAAGCACTATTGAAGCACTATTGAAGATCCATTGAAGACCAATTAAATTATTCATGAATTCACCTGTCAGATTTTACCAGAATATTCCAAATCTACTTACTCTGATGAATTTATGTTCAGGGTTTATCTCAATAGTATTTGTATTCTTCAGGAACCTTGAAGCTGCTGCAATATTCATAATAATTGCTTCGATTTTTGATTTTTTCGATGGTTTTACTGCAAGAATTTTAAAGGCAACTTCTGAAAAAGGCAAAATCCTCGATTCTATATCCGATGTAGTCAGTTTTGGTGTCGCCCCTGCAGCATTAATATTTCTAATAGTTGAATTTTCACTATCCGGATTTCATTCAGATTTTAATTTCAACAGCGCATCATTTACAGACCTGCTTTTTCTGTTTTCTCCTATGATATTCCTTGTCGCCTCAGCATGGCGTCTGGCTGAATTCACCGTTCAGAAAAATTCCCTGGTATTTAACGGACTTCCCACACCTCCGGCGAGTTTGTTTTTTGCGGGATTGGCTTTAATTATTTCCAGCCCTGATGAAAGTAAGATCTCTGACCTTTTACTTGAATTATACTTTATTATTCCGGCATGTTTGCTGATCAGTTTTATGATGATAAGCAAAATCCGTTTTATCTCCCTTAAATTCAAAGAACCAGGATTTCGTAAAAATATACTTCAATATACAATGATCTTCATCTCAATTATTTTGTT
>JBGPAO010000463.1:0-3053 GCA_041480755.1 Bacteroidia bacterium | reverse complement strand
GTCTGATACTCCTGCAGAACGCTGCTGCTTTTTCAAAAAATACCTTCCGGCTTCAATCATTGCCTCCAGCGGCACCATTCCTACAAGTTCCGAACCTGTAACCCTGATACCCCTTTCCTCAGCCCTCCTGCAGGCCTCCTCGAATGCAATATGGATCGGGGTTATGGTTATATCCGTAAGATTGATTGAGATCTGCGCAATACCATATTCCTTGATATACCAGCCTATAGCTTTGACCGATTTTAAGGCACCGGGATCATATACAGGTTTGCCTTCATCATCTGTAATTATCTTTCCCGTCAGAGAACCCCCTTCGCGCTTAACCCTTCCTTTCTCCCTTATATCATATGCAATTGCATTTGCACGCCGGGTAGATGTGGTATTAAGGTTTATATTATATGCCACCAAAAAATTTCTTGCTCCAATTGCAATAGCACCAGTTCTTGGATTAAATTCTGCCGGGCCATAATCCGGTTTCCATTTATGATCAGCGAGCTTCTCCTTCAGGCCTTCATATTCACCTGAACGGACATCTGCCAGGTTTTGCCTTTCTTTCATAAATGCAGCTTTTTCATAACAATATACAGGGATCTTCAATTCTTCGCCTATCCTTTCCGCAAGATTCCTCGCATACACTACAACTTCATCCATGGAAATTCCTCTCACCGGTACCAGAGGGCATACATCAGTGGCACCAAACCGTGGATGTTCTCCTTTATGCTTGCTCATATCAATTAGCTGCGATGCCTTTTTTACTGCACGAAATGCCCCTTCCACGACCGATTCAGTATCCCCCACAAAAGTTACCACCGTCCTGTTAGTAGCCTTACCGGAATCGACATTAAGCAGCTTCACCCCTTCAACCGATCGAATAGCATCAGTGATCTGTTTTATCACGTCAGCGTTTCTTCCTTCACTGAAGTTGGGGACGCATTCGACTATTTGTTTCATGAGACGATGGTTATGGAATCTATGGGATTTACTATTGACATTATTATTCGATTTCGATTTTATCAAATATCATTAAACATTTTCAGGAATTCGTCATTTGTTAAGCCATATTGCTCCTCATCTTCCTTAACCTGATCAGGTAGATTTTTACCAAGTGTGTTTATAAAATTATTTAACTTAATTCCCAGATCTTTAAGATTCTGTGAAAGTTCGTTATATTGAGTCAAAGTTATTAATTTTCTGCTGTATGCTTTTGTAATCCAAGTTTTAGATTCAAATAAAGAACCCCTTGAAACGTAACAAAAATGCTTAATTTCTTTATTGTGATATCGTCCAAATCCCTCGCTTATATTTGCAGCTATTGAGTCGGAGGACCTTATTAACTGTTTACCCACTGTATCGACTGCCAGATAATTCCATGCCTTGACAATATCCCATATTTTGTCTCCTAATTCCATTGATAATTTATAAATTCTTAGATTTTCCAGTTCCAACTTAAATAGGAATTATTTTTACTGTTTAAAATTTAAAAATATCATTTTTTCGCTCAACTTGAATACAACTGAACCACTATCGAAGCACTATCGAAGCACTATCGAAGCACTATCGAAGCACTATTGAAGCACTATCGAAGCACTATCGAAGCACTATTGAAGCGTTATTGAATTAATCCTTTCAACATCACAGTCTCAATTAAATTACTGCCGAAGGCATATGGTATAAACTCATACCCGGGGATCTCGGTTGTTATAATTAAGTTCGCTGTTTTCCCCCTCGCTATAGACCCGTGGGTTTTTTCAAGGCCCATAGCATAGGCGGCATTTATTGTGACTGCATTTATCACTTCCTCAGGTGTCATTTTTAACCTGATACATCCCAGCGACATTATGAATTTCATATTACCTGAGGGGGAACTCCCCGGGTTATAATCCGAAGCCAGGGCAACTGGCAATCCGGAATCTATCATCTTCCTGGCTGGAGGATCTTTTAATCCAAGGAAAAATGCTGCACCTGGAAGCAGGGTAGGCATGGTTTCCGAATTTAGCAAATGACTGATCTCTTCCTCTCCGGTAAATTCGAGATGATCAACTGATAATGCTGAAAATTTCACACCGGTCTGCACCCCTCCTGAAAAAGCTATTTCATTCGCATGGATCTTTGGAACCAGACCATATTTTACTCCCTGCTCCAGTATACGTTCGGTCTGGGCGACTGAAAAAAATCCTTTGTCACAAAAGACATCAATATAATCAGCCAGTCCTTCACCTGTAACGGCAGGAATCATTTCATTAATTACCAGATCAACGTATTTATCGGGATTGGATTTGTATTCAAGTGGAATTCCGTGGGCCCCGAGAAAAGTTGATTTTATTTCTACTGGCGTTAATTCTTTTAATCGCCTGATCACCCTCAGCATCTTTAGTTCATCTTCTGTATTCAGGCCATATCCGCTTTTAATCTCAACTGCACCTGTGCCCTGTCTGATTATTTCGTTTATCCTGTCTAATGATTGTTCGTACAGATCGGATTCGGAAGTATCATGTAATACCTTTGCGGAATTCAATATTCCTCCTCCCCTTTCCGCAATTTCCTCGTAAGACAATCCCTTTATCCTGTCAACAAACTCATTCTCCCTGCTCCCGGCATAAACCAGGTGTGTATGGGGATCACAAAATGCCGGCATTACAATTCGTCCTGAAGCATCAATTGTCATTACTGCGGGAATCCTGTCACTGATATTCCTGTATCCGTTATCATTCATTTTACCAAAATCCATTATCTTTCCTTCAGAAAGGGATAACCAGCTATTTTCCAGCGTATTGAGCGATGACATCCCCTTTCCTGCTAACCATCGTACTGGTTTCTCTTCAATCTGTATCAGGGATTTAATGTTTTTAATAAGTATCTCCATTCAGGAAATTTTGATTTGATGATATCAATTTTGCATTGTGACATTTCTGGTCAGGGTGAATACAGCGCCCTCTTCATAAGCCTTTCAGGAGTTCGCGGGCATTGGAGATTGCTGCTTCGGTAAGCTCTTCACCGCTTAGCATTTTAGCCAGTTCAAGGACTCTTTCTTCTGATTCCAGAAGCTTAATATC
>JBGPAO010000462.1:0-3055 GCA_041480755.1 Bacteroidia bacterium | reverse complement strand
GGATAGGCAAGTTTACGTAAACCCCAATTTTCTTCATGCACTATCTTTGCATCATTATCGGTAAGAACACTTTTGAACTTTTCAACCGCTTCCTTCATCTGGCTTTCAGATAAAACGGGAGTAGCAATGAAAACGGTTTCATAGTGGTTCAACATAATTAAAACATTTTAATTTAAAAACAGGACGCAAAAGTATGAACTTTTTCCAGTTTCCCAAAAAAATAATCAAATTGGTCTTCAGGAGCCACCTAAAATTTTATAATTTTATCCGGCAATTTTATACAGGATGGCGAATTTTATAGTATCGGCAAGAAAATACAGGCCTGAGAACTTTTCAGCGGTAATAGGGCAGGAGACAATAACTGTTACGCTGAGGAATGCTATTAAAACTGATAAAATCGGGCATGCATACCTTTTTTGCGGGCCAAGGGGTGTGGGTAAGACTACCTGTGCAAGAATTTTGGCAAAGACCATTAATTGTTCCAGTATTTCGTCAGAAGCTGAAGCATGCAACAAATGTGATTCATGTGTCACATTCAATGAAATGAGGTCTTTCAATATTCATGAACTTGATGCGGCATCAAATAATTCAGTTGATGACATAAGGAACCTGACAGACCGGGTCAGGATTCCGCCTCAAACTGGCAAATACAGTATTTTTATTATAGATGAAGTTCATATGCTGTCTGCTGCAGCATTTAATGCATTCCTGAAAACACTCGAGGAACC
Organism: Bacteroidia bacterium; assembly: GCA_041480755.1. Taxonomy (GTDB): domain Bacteria; phylum Bacteroidota; class Bacteroidia; order Bacteroidales; family SM23-62; genus LJUQ01. Next base: position 2,327 of record JBGPAO010000462.1, on the reverse strand, counting down.
TCCTGCGCATGCTGTATTTATCCTGGCAACTACCGAAAAGCATAAAATCATTCCCACAATTCTTTCCCGTTGCCAGATTTTTGACTTTAACAGGATCCAGGTAAAAGATATTGTTGCTCATCTTGAGAAGATAGCGGTTAATGAAGGTGTTGAATATGAGCTTGATGCGCTGAATATCATTGCTCTTAAAGCAGATGGCGCCATGAGGGATGCGCTTTCGATTTTTGACCAGATGGTCAGCTATTCCGATAAAAAAATCACTTACCAGGATGTGATTCGCAACCTGAATGTTCTTGATTATGATTATTATTTCAGGCTTACAGATATGTTCCTTGAAGGAAACTTGTCCGGATCTTTAGTCGTATTCAATGAGATTCTGCAGAAGGGTTTTGACGGACATAACTTTATTGTCGGACTTAGCGAGCATCTGAGAGATCTGCTGGTTTCGAAAGATCCCGTGACTATACAGCTTCTGGAGGTTGGCGCTACTATCAGGGATAATTACCTTAAACAGTCTGCCAGGACGGATGAGGAATTTATCTATAAAGCCCTTGAGATATGCAGCAATGCAGATATTTATTATAAATCCAGCAGAAATCAGAAATTGCATATCGAACTTGCCCTGGTCAGGTTGTGTCAGATAACAGCCGGTAAAAAAAAAACAACAATAACTCCTCAAAAACCATCTGAAGAGACTTTAATTAAGGAAAAGGAAGCGAAAATAGCGATAGATGAAAACCCGGACAGGGCAGATGATGCGGCCGGGGAATATGAAAAATCCGAATCAGCCGGCAATTCAGATAATAAATCCCCGCAGAAATCTGGGGAGCTAAAATCCACAACACCAAAAATTCCAAAACAATTTTCTTCCGGCTATTCAATCAGGGAAGCTCTGGATGGAGGTGAAAAGCCTGCTGATGAAAATGATATACCACTGGTTGCCCCGGATGATGAAATTGAAATTATAACAGATTATTTTACTGATGAGGAATTAGAGGCTACCTGGAATGAATTTGCAGAAAAAATCAGGACAGACAAGCCGCGCATGTATAATACGCTGAAGGGGCATCTGCCTGTAAGAAAAGAAGATCAGAGTATTGAAATTGTGTTGGATAATACAATTCAACAGGAAGAATTTCAGGAGGATATCAGGCAGGATCTGCTTTTTTATTTAAAGGAAAAACTGAATAACGAACTAATAACCTTAACCTCTTCAGTCAAAATTGAAGCGGGGAAAAAAGCCAGATTATATACAGCCCAGGAAAAGTTTGATTATTTGCTTAAAAAGAATCCCGATCTTGGAAAACTCAAGCAGGAATTTAATCTGGATCTTGATTAATCCCTATATCTGGCGGGACTATCTCCCTTTTGTTACTTTTCTCTTATCATTTTAAAGATTATTAAACAACAAAGTATGAATGGGCAAAAGATAAGGTTTGAAAATGGAAGACTCATTGTCCCGGATACTCCTGTCATTCCTTTTATTGAAGGGGATGGCACCGGCCCGGATATATGGTCAGCATCCGTGAAGGTTTTTGATGCAGCAGTTGAAAAGGTTTATAAAGGCACACGCCGTATTATCTGGAAAGAGATTCTTGCAGGAGAAAAGGCATTCAGCAAGACAGGAGAATGGCTTCCTCAGGAAACGCTGAATGCCATTAAGGAACATTTTGTCGCAATTAAAGGACCGCTTACTACTCCGGTAGGAGGGGGAATCAGATCGCTTAATGTGGCTCTCAGGCAGCTGCTTGACCTTTACGTCTGTATGCGTCCTGTCAGGTATTACCAGGGTGTCCCGTCACCTGTCAAAGACCCCACAAAGACTGATATGATAATCTTCCGTGAAAACTCGGAGGATATATATGCAGGTATCGAATGGATGACCGGATCACAGGAAGCTGAAAAAATTATCAGGTTCCTCCTTGATGAATTGAAAGTAACTAAGATCAGGTTTCCCGGTTCATCATCAATCGGGATCAAGCCGGTTTCAAAAGAGGGTACAGAGCGACTGGTCAGAGCGGCTATTAACTATGCAATAAATAACAGGAAACCGTCTGTAACCATCGTACATAAGGGTAATATCATGAAGTTCACGGAAGGTCAGTTTAAAATATGGGGATATGAAATCGCGGAACGTGAATTTGGCAATTATGTTTTTACCTGGCAGCAATATGACAGGCTGGCAGCAGAGAAAGGAAAAGAGTTTGCTGATGGTGAACAGGAAAAGGCTATCACGGAAGGTCAGTTTAAAATATGGGGATATGAAATCGCGTAACGTGAATTTGGCAATTATGTTTTTACCTGGCAGCAATATGACAGGCTGGCAG
>JBGPAO010000461.1:0-3065 GCA_041480755.1 Bacteroidia bacterium | reverse complement strand
TCCCTGAAACGGATATTATTATTTTTGACCTGTATATCATTGCTGAAACTATACCTGGTCTGAAGGTATGAAATAAGGAAACTTACTTTTTGAAGATTCAGATCTCCATTCATTACGGGATTTTCAAGATTTCCGGTCAGATTGAGGTTTCCGCTGACGATACCAGAGATGTCGTCAAGGTTATCATCCAGATACGGATAGATAATATTCAGCCTGAGTTTATCCAGATTGATCCCGAAATCGAATCCTTTATTGAATGGTTGGTAATCTCCTGTGATCTGCAAAGTCTTTAGCTCGCCCCTGTTAGAGAATGCATCAATATGAATTTTTTCTTCACTATTATTCCAGTTTGATGTAATGACAGTATTACCAAGGATCTCATTATTAATCGCAAGATCATTTATTTGAAGGTTTGACAGAAATACAGGCCGGTCATAAATGTTTGAAAGGTTTGCGGTGCCTTCAATTACTCCATCCATGTCAAGACCGATAGTGTTCGTTATTTCATTAAGGTTTGATAGATTCACATCGTTAAAGGCAAGCGTAAGAACATCAGAAGGATCCCTGGACAACTTGCCGTCAAGATAAATATACTGGTTATTGTGAACAAGATAAAACTCATTAAAATCAATAGCACTGGTATCAATAATGACTTTACTTTCAGGAATCAGCCAGGATGTATCACCCAGCATAATAGAGCCGGAATCAAAGGCCATTTCTATCATCGGGAATTTATTTCCTTCCCTTGACATGAGAAAAGAATGACCCGAAATATTGCCTTTGTATAGTTTTGTTCCCCAGTTATTCCAGAGGACGGCATAATCAATCTGGTTTTCTTTACCTTGGGCCCGGATACCAAAATTTTCCAGATTTATTTTCTCACCAAATTCCATAAATGCTGTATTCGACTCAAAATCAATAATAGAGTCATTTGAATTAAGATAAATCAGGAACTCATTCCACTTCCAGTTTTTGTACCTGAAAAATGGAAAATTTCCTGTTATATCCGTATAATTTTTTTCAGGGCTGTAAGTGCCGTAAAGTCTTGAGTTCCGCGCAATTTCAATATCCGGAAAGAAAAAGTCAGTTATCGGGAATGTATTTTTAAATTTAATGTTGAAGCGGAAATCATTCTCATAAGTCTCAGATAAGTCAGTATTTCCATTTTGTTCATATGGCAATGCAGGGAACCAGTTATCGAGCATCAGTCCGGTTACTTTGCCAAAAGATTTGAAATTATATAAACCTGCGATTTCAGCATCAATAAGGTCAGATTCAAGGATCATACTGTTGGTATCCGGACGATGCTGAGCGTGAAGGTTAAAATCATAAATCTGAATCTGCTTGTCTTCTCTCTGAAAAAGCGAATTAACCAGTTTTATTTCCCCGTTAAAATCATCAAGATTTGCTCCGACAAAATTTGCTGTCAGCAGGAAGGATAGAGTATAAGAGGGGTCGGAACGGGAAATATTTAAAGGATACAGCCGTGCCCTGTCCACATTAGCAGTAAAATCGAAAACCGGGATTTCCCCGGATGCATCAATCTTTCCGAAAAAGTCCATACGAAGGTTTGGATCTTCAACCGAGAAACTTCCATCAAAGGTCTTATTGGTCAGATTCCCGGCAAGTGTAATATTCTGATAATCATAGCCATTTATCTGGATAAGCGAGATCAGACCTTCCAGCCGTGCGTTGACAGTCCCATCTGATAAGCTGACACCATCGACCTTCCCATTCATACTTATCAGCCCTAAGACTTTTTCAGTACCTGCAAGCTGGCCCACGTTGAATCCTGAGGTCTTGAGTCGTCCGCTAAAACTTACCATATTTGCCGTGTCAGGCCTTATCGACAGGTCGGAAGATATCTTCCCCAGTCCGGTGTTAAATCTGCCATAGGTCACAAAATCATTGGGGAATCCGGTAAATTTCCCTGTAAATTGTATTCGCTGCAGTTTTAACAATGTTTCAGAGAACTCGAAAGGTTTACCCTTTCTTCCTGGTATTTCTATAGCCTTCATCTTGTTTATATCTGCAGAGAGATCCTGAATATCGAAAAACATAAAAGTCTGCTTCCAGTCCGGTAATCCATTCATATCAAAATCACCCCTGAAATGAAGATGGTCCATATATTCGAGCGTGATATCCCGGGCTTTGAAATTGTTCACTCTGCCATAAACTTTTCCCGAGAAACCAACGCCCTGTCTCATACCCCAGAAAAATGGCACAAAATATCCCACATCATATAAATCAATCCGGGATGGATCAATCTGGTAACTCATTTTAATCTTTGACATAATCCCATTATCACTGAATTCATGGTAATCCTTGAAAGAAAAATTTATACCGGGTGCAAAGATGCGTGACGTGGGAGTTTCAATATAGAAATTTTTGAAATCGAGAAACGTCTGATGGATCGCCATTTTGCCATATACCTCCTTTGCCTCAAAACCGCTTTGATCAATAAAAGACAGGTGTTTTATATCAAAGCTGACAGTGTCTTCACTGATCTTCATGTCGTTTAACCTGAGATTCAGATTGCCAAGGACTATATTATTCAGATCAACACCAGGCCCAACAAATTTCTCTTTATCAAATATTTCAAGAATGAATTTTGAATTCACCGTTTCAATATCTCTTACCGTTATATTCCATTTGGTTTGCTGGGTATCCGGCTTTTGTCGCAATCTTTCAATAATGAAATCAAGGTTTACCACATCCATCGAATCGACTGAGATGAGAAACTGGGAATTTTCAAGTCTTATTTTGTTCAGGTTTATTCTTTTTGAAGATGAGTTAAGCGATCTCAGGGTAGCAACTATTTTATCTGCAGAAAGAAGTGTGTCCCCTTTCTGGTCCTTTAAAAGAGCACTTGTCAGGATAACTCTGTTAAAGAAGACAATATCCGTTGATTCAATTTTGAATTCAGTGCTCAGATCCTCAGAGACCTGCCGCATTATCTCTTTTGTAAGATAGGTCTGTATTTTTTTATTCTGCAGGATAATAAATGCTGCGGCCGGGATACATAAAATACCCAGGAAAATGATAATTAATATTTTGACTAATTT
>JBGPAO010000460.1:0-3066 GCA_041480755.1 Bacteroidia bacterium | reverse complement strand
TTCCTGGAGGAGCATTAATTAATGTAAAATCTGAGATAGTTAGTTTGGAAGGATCATTAAAATATTCATCACCACTCAGAATAATCCGAAAGGCTCTTAAATTCAACCTTTGTTCTTCTAAAACCGAATCTGCTATCATGGTAGCAGTCTGAGAAAAAACAAATGTCTGGATGGACAAAAGGAGTGGGAGGAGGATAATATATGGTTTGAGGATGTTCATTGGGGTAAATTTTAATCGGACTCACCCCCTGCACCCCCCTCTCTTGGGATACTGATATACATCAGTACAGGTCCTGATATGCATCACTACAACTCCCGATATTCATCGGGATCATCAGGATATGGAGAGGTAAGGTTTCAGGTTGTGATTATGTTATTTTGTTTTAATTACAGTATATTATGTTTTAATATAGCTTTCCGTCTGATCCAAGTTTAATTAATGTTATCGTTATGTTCCCGGCGACTTCAACACCGCCGGTGATGGCATATCCACCATCAGCTGTAATACATATCCCTGACCCTGATTGGTAACCGGTACTACCAAATAGTTGAATATCATCCTGCAGGTTGAAATCTTCGTCAAACCGGGCAAACAGTATATCCCTGTCATCCCCTTTTTCCTGCCAGCCGCAAACAGCTAAAGAATTATCTGTATTGATATCCATTGATTCACCATGAAGAGACTCCGGAAAATCGACAGAGGTTGCATTCAGGACAGTGATAAGTTCATTGTTAAATCCTTCCAGTTTAATTTTGGCAAAATAGAGTGATGATATACCAGAAATAAGATTTTCCTGATTTCCAAGGATTATGATGTTTTCATTACCGTCAACTACCATGTCTGTACCTGACAAATTGCCTTCTTCTGATATTCTACACTCAGTCATGCCTTTGCCTTCAGAATTTGTATTTAATATCAGCAGCCGTGAATTCCCGGAAGAGGCATTTACAGGGGCGGTAGTACCTGCTATAATAATGCGGTCGCCATATTCAACAACTGCTTCCCCGATATCGTCATATCCGGTGAATCCAATCACCCTTTCCCATTCCGTCAGTCCCCCGGAATTAGTTTTCACCAGATATACCTGCCGGTCACCGTTAGTTTCTTTGGAGTATCCGGTGAGGATGAATCCTCCATCATTGCTCGCCGTAATTCCCATAAATTCCTGCAGTGGAGTGGTTCCGACAGTATGTTCCCAAACCTGCTCTCCGCTTGAACTTATTTTAATAATGTATCCCAAAGTATTTCCCCCCTGTTTAGAAGAACCTGCGATAACATAACCACCATCTTCAGCGGGTATTACCTTATATCCGAATTCATGTCCTGTGGTACCTATGAGTATTGGTGACTGGTCTGTTTCCATGCCAAATTCATCAGTATTTATAATCATAATTTTCTGGTCTGATGGAGTTCCTTCAGTTCGAGAAGTTGTACCAATGACCATATAGTTACCATCGACTGTCTGGATCAAGTCAGTTCCTTCCCCATAATTGAAGGAATCAGTTGGATAATATCTTACAAATTTTTCTGCCTGCTCCTCAGACAATGTATAATTATTGCATGAAGAGATCACACTACAAAGTGCTGCAAAAAATAATAATATTTTGCAGGTGGATTTAATCATATTATCTCCTGCTTCCTTTTTTTAATCCAATAAAAACTCTTTACAAATCCAACCCTGAGTGAAACTTTATTTATCCGTAAATCAGAATCATACCATCCTTCAGTCCAGAGGCTTTCCTGGTCATAACGGTTGCTGCCTTTTTTCAGCATTTCATTAAGAGATTGATGGTAGTTCAGCTCAGTAAAAAGACGGTATTTATTGAAATCGATATTCAGGCCTATTCCTCCTCCTGCAAAAAATATCAAGTTATTCCTGTATTCTTTATGATCATTTATTATGTCTCCCGAAGTAAAAATTGTTTCGTCATATGTCGGATCATATCGTTCAATGCTGCTTTTAGTATTTGAGGAGATAAGGAATCCGATTGTTCCACCAAGTTTAAAGTAAGGTTTGATATGCGATTGCAGGAATTCTACCTGTACATTAAGTGGTAATTCGATGAGGGTTTGTTGCTCCGATTGTTTAAGATCCAGGATACCGTTGATAGAGGAATCATAATGAATGCGAAATTTATAGGAGCTAAGTGCAGGCTGGCTGTTGATTACAAGGTTTTTTATTATGTGAAAACTGATCTGGGAACCTATGTCATACCCCGGGAAACCCGGTGCATATGTAAATTCATCTGCAAATGGGCTCCATGGTTCTGTAATTATTCCCCAGGCGGTTCCAGAGCCAGCAAAAATGCCGATATCAAATAGTCTTCTCACTTTGAATTCATTGTAAACGAACTGGAAATCGATAGGATCGCTGGCATCCGGTTTAAACAGCGGAAATTCCTTCAATAAAAGACGCATGGTTTCTTCCGCGCCAGTTATATCATCATTCATATACCGGGATAGTGCGATTAATTTAAGGGCTCTTTGCTTTTCCTGTGGTTCATAAGAACGCAGGCAATCCTCAAGTATGTCAGGGATATCTTCAAATATACCCGTCTGGAAGAGTGATTCAGCGTCTACGAGGCGCTGGAGGCAGTTGGTGGGTTGTTGCGAATAGAGGTTGAAGGATAGAACGAGGGAGAGGAGGAGGGAAAGAGGGAAAGAGGGACGGAGAGATGGAGGGACGGAGGGATGGAGGGAGGGGGAGAGGGGGCGAATAAATCTCTGTACTATGCTTTTATATAATGACAGAACTGACATTTATAATTTATAATATTTATTTACACACTTCATTAAAGATCTACCCCTTTTTATTCCCCTTCTCCCTGTCCTGATGGATATCAGGATCGAGAGATGGGGTTAGGGGGTGAGTACGTTATATCATTCCACCTCATAAAATTACATATTTTATCCATACAGATAATAATGGTTGAAGTTGGAAACAAGGTAGAGAGAAGAAAAAAATCAGTACTCTATGAAATTAAAGATAATTTTGAGTTTGCTCTGAAGGAATTCACCCAGCTCGAGAATTTCGCCGTCTCCTTTTTCAAAGTGCCAGTTGAAGA
>JBGPAO010000459.1:0-3077 GCA_041480755.1 Bacteroidia bacterium | reverse complement strand
GTTTATGAGCATGAGAGCACAGAAGCTACATATGAATTAATAATCCTTCCTCCATGGTACCGGAAATGGTGGGCTTTTATCCTGTATCTGATCTTTGCTTCAGGAATTGTTTATGCAATTGTAATATTATATACCAGACGGTTACGACATATTATCCGTATAAGGACAGCGCAGGTTGTAAAGCAGAAAGAAGAGATCCAGATACAGAAAGAGGAGATCGAAGAAAAAAATAACGATATCCTTGACAGTATCAAGTACGCAAAAAAAATACAAACTGCACTTTTGCCTCCCGAACAGGATATGGAAAGATTAAATCTTGATGGATTTATATTATATCTCCCCCGTGACATTGTGAGTGGCGATTTTTACTGGCTTGGACAAAAGAACGGGAAAACTATAACGGTAGCAGCTGATTGTACAGGGCACGGTGTTCCCGGAGCCTTTATGAGCATGCTGGGTATTGCTTTTCTGAATAATATAATAAGGGAAAAAGAAGATTTTTCTGCTGACCAGATATTGAATGATTTACGCGAACAAGTAATTACAGCATTGAGACAAAAAGGTCAATTAGGAGAACAAAAAGAGGGTATGGATATTGCTATGCATATCATTGACTGGGAAAAAAAGAAACTGGAATTTGCAGGTGCATATAATCCTTTAATCCTTATAAGGAATGAAACGGTATTTACCATAAATGCCGACAGAATGCCAATCGGGATAAGTGAAATGGTAAATTATCCATTTAAGAATAATGTTCTGGATATTATCAAAGGAGATGTGTTATATACTTATTCAGATGGATACCAGGATCAGTTTGGCGGTCCAAAGAATAAAAAATTCATGTCGAAAAGATTGAAAGATTTATTCCTTCAAATCGCACAAAAGCCAATGAAAGAACAAAAGGAGATCCTTGACAATACACTTTTTGACTGGATAAAAACAGGTAGTTCAAACCAGATCGATGATGTAATTGTTATAGGTGTGAGGATTTAATAAATTAAAAAAGAAGCCATCCCGGATTTATTTCGGAATGGCTTCTTTTTTATTGCTTATCATTCAATGATCAGCGGTCTGTTGAATATCCTTTTATCAGTTTTCAGGTGAAGCTGATATATCCCCTGAGCATATCCTGAAAGATCAATCTGGAAATCCAGGGTGTTTATTCCACCTGGTATTTTATTAACATATACAATTTTACCGGCAAGGTCAAAGATCTTGACCTCCACTTCTCCTTTAGCAGGAAGATCAAGTGAAACATTAAACAATCCCTTGCCAGGATTGGGATAAACACTCAGATTGTACGACTCAGTAAACTCGTTCCAAATGCCCGTCTTAAGCTTATTCTGTCGGTTAGACCTGGAAGAATTCAGGGTACTTGCTTTCAATGGTGTACAACCCGTTGGGTGAACAGCTTCCACATAATACCAAACCATTCCTTCCGGAGGAGTCAGATCTGTATATGAGTTCTGATTGTCTGGAATCACATTAAGAAGTTCCGGTTCACCAGTTGTGTATCTCCAGATTTTATAAGAATTATTGAGAGGAACAAATCCTTCATAATGGTTCCACAGCAGGTTAATTGAATTCAGGATACCAAGATTAATAGTCAGATGCATGGTTTTATGCGGCGAACTAAGTCTTGATTCAATTGCGCAGCCATCAACAGCTGATATTTTATATCTCCAGGAACGATTCATTGGATTTGCATAAACATCAGCATAGGAACTAATATTATTGTAAGGAACTAAGGCAATGAAATCAAATATACCTGAAGAGGTTGTTTCCCGGTATATGTTATAAGAAACAATGCCAGCCCCGGCAATTTTATTCCATACGATCTGGTTTTTCCCGGTTATTGAGTCAACAGTTACCAGGCAGATCTGAGGTGTGGGAGGCAACACGGCCGGGATAGTGGCAGCCGTAAATGTTTTGCATCCACTGCCATCTGAAACAGAGACATTATAGTCCCCGGGACCAACACCAGTCAGATCTTTTAAAGTGCCAACAGTAATTCCTTCTTTTTTCCAGTTATAGGCATAAGAACCCGTACCACCAGCCACACTGATCATGATTTTGCCATCTTGAATCCCGCATGAACTTTTTGATACTGAAATAATGTTGACAGATGGCGCTCCTTTCTCACTAATCGCAACCTTCGAAGATGCCGTACAGTTGTTTTTATCCGAAATATTTAAAGTATAAACACCTGCACCAAGATTATTTCTGGTAGCATTATGAGGAGCCGTTAAACCAACCCATGTATAAGCATAAGGAAGGATTCCACCCGTTACTGTGATGGTTGCACTTCCGTTGGTTAATCCGCAATCAGCCGGAGTGACTTCCTGAGAAAAAGTCAGCGGAGCGGGCTGTTCCACACGAAGGGATTTAGCGGCCATGCAACTATCAGAATCCATGACGATAACCTCATAATTTCCAGCCTTAAGGTTTAAAATATCCTGTGTGGTTTCACCATTCGACCATTCGTATGTGAAAGGTGATGTTCCCCCGGTAACATTAATGTCGATGATCCCGTCTGCACCCCCGGCACATTCAAGGTTCTGTATTGCATTGACACTGATCACCGGTCCTCCGATATCATTAATTGTAGCAACGGCTGTATTGGTGCATCCGGCATTGTCAGTAACAGTAACTAGATATACACCGGATCTCAGACCTGTGGCTGATTCTTCATCTGAACCGCTTGTCCAGAGATACTTGTATGGTGGATTATCTCCGGTAGCAGTTGCAGAGGCACTACCATTTGATTCATTACATTCAGTATCAGAGGTAGTGATGTCTATCTGGATAGTATCAAATTCAGTAATGTTAACCGATTCTTTAACTATTGCTCCTTCTTTATCTGTAACAGTAACTGTATATGTTCCTGCTTTGAGTCCTGTGGCAGTCTGTGTCATTTGCTGTAATGCATCATTCCACAAATAAGTAAAAGGAGGAACTCCTCCATTCATTGTTACAGTTGCTTCACCATCGGAAGAACCTGCGCAGATCGGAGAATTGGTTTCTGATGTAAGATCCACCACATTGAATAATTTCGGATAAGCCTGGCTCCATACACC
>JBGPAO010000458.1:0-3103 GCA_041480755.1 Bacteroidia bacterium | reverse complement strand
GTTATAGAAAACTTTAACAGGGTAATTAAGAAAGATCCATATGTTTATCTTGCCTGGTACTATATTGGTGAAGAATATAAAAATCTTGGAAAAAATAATCTGGCAGAAGAGGCTTTTGGTCAAATAATAACCACCAAAAATAAAATTTCTGCCTCAGAGGAATCGACCCGGATTGATCATTTTCCTCTCAGCATTTACGCTATGTTCCAGTTATCCAGAATTTATTATGAAACCGGGCGCTTCGACCTGGCAGAAAAAACATTAAAAGAAATTATTGAGATTAATCGTTCATTTGGCCCGGCATACAGGCTTCTGGGTAATATTTACAGTACAAAGGGAGACACACTTTTAAGCAATCAGTATGGTGTAAGAGCTAATGACCTGTTTGTTTTTACCCCTCCTGTTGATACTTTGGTTGACAAACTGGTATTGTTGTCCAGATCTGAATTATTCCTGCTGAAAAAGATTGATGAAGCACAGAGAAGTATTTATTCCGAATGGACACTGAGGCTTGTAAATCATGCAATGCAATATTTACCAGAAAATAAATATCTGATTTCCAAAGCAGTAGAAATCTATCTCTGGACAGATTTAAATGACCAGGCCATTGCATTGATTGATAAGCACATAAGTTTTTTCCAGGAAAGTTTTTCCGAGTTGAAAAAAATAGGTATGTTGTTTTTTCTAAAAGGATTATACCCGCAATCGATGAAGTATTTAACCTTAGCATCAGATCTGGAACCGGAAGATGTTGAAATTCAAAAAAATCTGGCCATAAGTTACTGGTATCTGGGTGATAAAAAGAAATCTCATGATATATTCAATAAATTACTTGAAAAAAACCGGACCAATCCGGACGTTATTGCTGACATTGCAAACATTTTGTTTTTTAATTTTAAAGAAAGCGATAAAGCTATTGGCTATTTATCAATATTGAAACAAATTTCCCCGTCAAATCCGAAAGTGCAAAAATTGTCTGCTGGATTTGCAGAAAAAAATGGGAAATTCCAGGAAGCAATAAAAATGTATGAATACTCATTCAGAGCCAATCCGGAAGATTTAACCACTATACAATATCTTGGTAATTTATTGATCAAGGAAGAAATGTGGGACAAAGCAATCAAACATTACAGGGAAGCATTAGAAAATCATCCCAATGAACCGGATTTTCTGGAATGGATGGGTACATTACTGATAGCATGTCCGGATTCGTCACTCAGAAATATTGAAGAGGGAAAAGTTTATGCCGAAAGGGCGTTTCTTCATATGTCTAGTCGTCCCAACATAGAGGTGTCTGCCGGAAGGAGCCTTGCTTATGCATATGCAAAACTTGGAGATAAACAAAATGCTATATTAACTATTAAACAGACTATTAATATTGCCCGACGTGAAAACATCTCTCAATCGTATGTGGCAGAACTTGAAGATTTATATAGAACATTTCAGGCTTTAGATAACTGATATCCTGATAAATTACTTTGCCAGAAGCTTTCCATTATTAATCCATAATGTTATTCTTCCCATTTGATCATATGGGGGATAGGTGTGCATTCCACCAGTAATAACATCTATCAGGCCGTCGTTATTAAAATCGCCGGCTTCACAGGTAAGCAGATGAGTGGGTTTTCTGCTTATTTCATGCTTTATAAACCGCATGTTTCCTGCATTCTCTAACCAGATAAAACTTTTCGATTCGGGATTATCCCATATATTGAAAGCACTTACTGCAAACAGATCGATATCTTTATCGTTATCAATGTCGGCAGATCGTACATTTGTTGTACCGGTAAAGTTGCAAATCCTGTGGAATTCAAAATTCAGGTTTCCCTTATTCTCCAGCCATTGCACACCATGCCAGGGGCGGCCCTGAGGCGGTATATAATCAAAAGCGTCTCCATTGGTATAAAGTATATCCATATCACCATCCTGGTCCAGATCGCATAAAGAAATACCACTTGAACCATAATCCTGATTACTCGATCCCCACAGCAGATTGGGCTGAAATTGCCCTTTTCCATCATTTATAAAACAGTAGATCTCTTCCCATTCCTGGGTAACTAATGATATGATATCCAAATCGCCATCAAGGTCAATATCCACGATTTCAACGTTGACGGGCCCTGATAGATATTGTAAAGGATGACTTTGAAACTTCCAGTTTCCCAGGTTTTCAATCCATCGCGTTTCACCATCATCATAACCAAATTGACCCACAGCCAGATCCATATCTCCGTCATTGTCCAGGTCTCCTGCCCGGACATCGGAAACGCGGGCTATCTTTTCAGCAATAATATGTTTCGTGAAATTGAACCGACCATCATTTTCAAGAATCACAACTGACCCGATTTTGTCATTATTTGGAAAAAGCATTCCCAGCACGGCAACCATAATGTCTTTGTCTCCGTCTTTATCAAAATCAATGACCTGAACGTGGGCCGGTGCGATAAGGTCACGGGCAAGTATCGTTTCGGTATAAGTTCCGGCTGGATTCTGCCGGATCCATGAAACAAAATTCCCCCTGCAATCACTCAGGACAACATCCAGGAGCTTATCATCGTCGAGATCGACGGCCTGAATATGAGAAATGAGAGGAGGTTCGTCGAATTTCTGCCCGATTGGCATTGGATCAAGAAAATCTATCTTTATTCCGGCGACATTTTCATCAAGACCTCCGGTGTTTTTACTTCCGGATTCTGTCTTACGGATAATGCGTTTGATTACATCACCCCTTGTCAATCCACTTCGTTTGGCCTGATAATTCAAAAGCAGCAATGGAATCCCAATTATAACAATTAAAATAGCAGCAATAGGTATGATATTTTTATACCCACGCCTATTTTTTTTAGCAGTAGTTTTTTCTTTTTGGCTTGACTTTCTACTTATTTTCCTATATAATATATTAGTCTATATGAGTTCTAATCAATTAAATATTAGATTTGTTTGATATAAGAAGTGTATCAAATATACTTTTCATTAATAATATATAACATAGAAGTAATGGTTTTTACCGCATCGCAATACATTCCTGGAATGGGTCACACCTTAAATTATTTTAAAATAGTTAAATCTTGATCAGTCATATAATACATACGCTTTTCAGACT
>JBGPAO010000457.1:0-3106 GCA_041480755.1 Bacteroidia bacterium | reverse complement strand
ATTCCCCGAATGCAGGTCATGAAGCCGGGAGCAGTGATGACCGGACTCCAACCGGTGTTCACGAAGGACTCAGCTGCACTGTCTGCCATGATGTTCATTCAAATGATGCCGGGAAAAGTTGCGGGAAATGCCATCCGGCAATTTCAAACTGTAAACTCGATGTGACAACGATGAACACTTCATACATGGATCCGGAAAGTCCGTACAATATTCATCGTGTCGGCTGCACTGATTGTCACAAAGAGAAAAGTCTCAAAAGAAAATACCCATTAAATATAGAATAAATAAATTTGTCTCCATGTGACTCATAAAATAACAACCTGTTAATCCAAAAAGTGAAATTAAATGCAATTTTACCCTGAAAAAATAGAAAATGAGGAACAATTGGAAGAGATGATCTCACGCCCGGGAGATAAAGTTACTGAGATGTTTTCAAGACTGGATGGTGATGTTATTTTCCTTGGCATTGCCGGGAAGATCGGACCAACACTGGCTCTTATGGCCAGGAGAGCCTGCGAAAAGGCCGGTGTAAAGAAAAAAATAATTGGTGTATCCCTGTTTGAAAGCGAAGAACATCAGAAAAAGTTTGAAAAGAATGGAATAACCACCATTCATGGAGACCTCCTTGATACCAGATTCCTGGCAAGTCTCCCAAAAGTCAGGAATCTCTTTTACCTGGCAGGAATGAAATTCGGATCAACAGATAATCTTTCTTTCACCTGGGCTATAAATACATATCTTCCGGCCCTTGTGGCCGACAGCTTTAAACAATCAAGAATTGTGGCATTCTCAACAGGTTGTGTATATCCGCTTGTTCCTGTTGAATCCGGAGGTTCCCGCGAAAGTGATAGTCCCGATCCTGTCGGGGAATATGCACAATCATGTCTCGGAAGGGAAAGGATGTTTGAATTTGGAAGCATCAGAAACAAAACCGAGGTTGTTCTTATCAGGCTTAATTATTCAGTTGAAATGCGATATGGGGTTCTTGTTGATATTGGGATCAAAGTGAAGAATGATCAACCGGTTGATCTTACCATGGGATATTTCAATGTTATATGGCAGGGGGATATGAATGATTTTGTACTACGGTCGCTTGAACATGCAAAAAGTCCTGCAAAAGTGCTCAATATTACAGGACCTGAAATTCTTTCAGTCCGCGATGTGGCTGAGGAATTTGGTCAGCTGTTTGGTGTTAAACCTGCATTTGTCAATAAAGAATCTTTCACAGCACTTATAAGTAATTCAAATCATGCGTATGAGTTATTTGGCCATCCGGAAATGCCTGTAAAACAAGTAATTAACTGGATTGCTAAATGGCTGGATGAAGAAAAGAGAATCCTGGGCAAACCAACCCATTTTGAAGTCAGAGATGGAAAATATTAATAATAAAACAAATACTTATGCAGGCTGATAAAATCCCTGTTGAGGTATTAAATATGCTGCATAAAGGTGTTGTAATCCCCGCATTACCACTGGCATTGAACAGCAGCCGGAAATTTGATGAACGCCGGCAGCGCGCATTGATACGTTATTACCTTGATGCCGGTGCAGGTGGTATCGCAGTGGCAGTCCATACTACCCAGTTTGCCATAAGAAAGCCGGAGGTTGGGCTTTATGCTCCGCTTCTGGATATTGCACTTGAAGAATTTGACAGGTTCTCATCCGTGACCGGCAAGCCTGTTATACAGATTGCCGGTGTGGTTGGAAAGACCGACCAGGCCCTTAGAGAGGCAGGATTAGCGCTGGAAAAAGGTTTTCATACAGTGCTTCTCAATGTCAACGCATTCAGGGATGCTTCAAATAATGAAATGATAAAGCATTGCAAAGAGGTAGCCACAGTTGGTCCTGTTTTTGGCTTCTATCTGCAGCCTGCTGTTGGTGGCATAAGACTGGATGTGGATTTCTGGCGGGAATTTGCAGCCATTGAGAATGTTATAGCAATTAAAATAGCTCCTTTCAGCAGGTATCAGACATTTGATGTCATCAGGGGTGTAGCTGAATCAGGAAGGGCTGATAAAATTGCTCTGTATACCGGGAATGATGATAATATTCTTGTCGATCTGCTGGCGGAATACAACGTAGAGTATGACGGAAAAACTATCAAAAAACGAATTGTCGGAGGTCTGCTCGGACATTGGGCTGTATGGACACATTCGGCGGTAAGGCTTCTTAACTCTGTTCATGCAGGTGAATATAATAGTGATATTCAGAAAACTCTTTCATTGGCTAACGAGATTACCGACAGCAATGCAGCCTTCTTTGATTCAAAAAATAACTTCGCCGGATGTATTGTAGGATTACATGAGGTACTCAGGAGGCAGGGATTACTTGAGGGCCTGTGGACGCTTAATCCGGAGGAGGTTCTTTCACCCGGGCAGAAAGAGGAGATCGACAGGGTATACCTCTCCTATCCGCATCTGAATGATGATAACTTTGTTAAAGAGAATATTGACAGGTGGCTGAAATAATCTCAGACTTTCCTTCATGACTGAAAACCATTTATTTACTATACGCCCGATGACGGCGGATGACCTGGTCCAGGCTTTGGAATTGTCGGGCGATGAAGGATGGAACCAGACAGAAAAAGACTGGAGATTGCTGCTGGAGAATCCTGATAACATCTGTATTGTGGCAGAGAAAAACAAAAAAGTAGCAGGAACAGCGACAGCCATGATCCATTCCGGAAAGATTGCATGGATAGGGATGGTCATTGTTAATAAAACCATCAGGGGACAGGGAGCAGGCAGGATGCTTCTTACACACATCCTCGAAAAGCTGAAACATATCGAATCAATTAAGCTTGATGCCACACCGGCAGGACACCTCCTGTATCAGAATCTCGGATTTATGGATGAATATACGATTTTCAGGATGACAAATCCGTTTCTGGAAATATCCGGATATTCACAAGCAGAAGATGTTACTGAAAGATTTTCCGGAGATATTATTGAGGAGATATCCGCGCAGGATAAAATTATTTTTGGAGCTGACAGAAGTTACCTGCTGAGCAAACTGATTGAATACTATCCAGAGAAGGCATTCTTTATAAGGCGAGGTGATATAGTTAAAGATTATATCCTGGGGAGGGATGGCAACAGATTTAGTT
>JBGPAO010000456.1:0-3119 GCA_041480755.1 Bacteroidia bacterium | reverse complement strand
TTAGTTTTAGGTATAATAGCTTTCATTTTTAAAGATATTGTTTTCAATAAGATACTTCTGGCACCGAAATTCCCCGAATTCATAACCTATCGTGTTTTTTGCAGGATCGCAGAAATGGTTAAAATCCCAAGACTATGTATAACTACTGTTCCGATGGAACTCATCAGCATTAAAATGTCCGGACAGTTTTCAATGCACGTAATGGTTTCCCTGGTAGCGGGATTTATAGTTGCATTTCCTTATATTTTTTATCAATTCTGGAGGTTTATTGTTCCGGCCCTTTATACGAAGGAAAAAAAAGTAGCCAGAGGTGCTGTCACAGTTAGTTCTATGCTGTTTTTGCTTGGAGTTTTTTTCGGCTATTTTATTATCACCCCATTAACAGTACAATTTTTCAGCTCTTACAGTGTCAGTGATGAAGTGTCCAACCAGATAAACCTGATATCATATGTGTCTTCAATTGCATCAGTCCTGATATCCTGCGGGGTGGTTTTTGAGTTACCGATCCTGGTCTACTTTCTCAGTAAAATAGGTTTAATCACCCCAAAATTTCTGAAAACATACCGCAAACATGCCCTTATTATAATTCTTTTTTTGGCGGCTGTTATTACTCCTCCTGATATTTTCAGCCAGTTAGTGGTATCTATACCGCTTATTATGCTTTATGAAGTTAGTATTATTATCTCCAGGAGAATAGAAAGAAAAAAATTAAAACAGGAAGAAGCCAGTGTATCAGTTTCATAAATAATAAATTAAAAAAATCGGCAGGATATAATAATGATAAACAAAAAATCCTGTTATAAGTACAGGAGATAAAATGTTAAACTAAAAATTCTGGTATAAGAATTAGCAATAAAAAATTTTAAGATGAGGCTTCATACCAAAAATCTTGTAAAAAGTTATCGCAACAAAACTGTAGTCAAAAGGGTTTCAATTGAAGTTGAGCAGGGAGAAATTGTGGGTTTACTCGGGCCAAATGGTGCAGGCAAAACAACAACTTTTTACATGATAGTTTGTTTAATAGCTCCCAATTCCGGTAATATATATTTAGATGATATCGAGATAACAAAGGAGCCTGTATATAAAAGGGCACGGAGGGGAATTGGATACCTGGCGCAGGAAGCTTCAGTTTTCAGAAAATTGTCCGTTGAAGACAACCTTCTTGCTGTTCTGGAAATGTCAGATCTGCCAAAGGAAGAACAAAGTGAAAGAGCTGAAACCCTTCTTAAAGAATTTGGACTTGAAAAAATCAGAAAAAGCCTGGGTATTCAACTATCCGGGGGAGAAAGAAGACGGACAGAAATAGCCAGGGCACTTGCATTAAAGCCTAATTTCATTCTTCTTGACGAACCATTTGCAGGTGTTGATCCAATTGCAGTCGAAGATATACAGGAGATTGTATCGAGCCTACGGAAAAAAAATATCGGAATCCTCATTACAGACCACAACGTTCATGAAACCCTGTCAATCACCGACAGGGCATATCTTCTTTTTGAAGGTACTATTATGAAATCTGGTACTTCAGCTGAACTTGCCAGTGATGAGCAGGTAAGGCGAGTCTACCTCGGTCAGAAGTTCGAACTCAGGTAAGAATATTGCCGGTTATTCGAAAAAAAGATACATTTGCAGCCGAAATAAATGCGGATGTGGCGGAATTGGTAGACGCGCAAGACTTAGGATCTTGTGCCTTATAGGCGTGGGGGTTCGAGTCCCTTCATCCGCACGGGGAAGACGGGGCTGTACCAAAATCAGATTTAAATGGAAACGCTGACTTTTGCTTCGAATAGGAGAATTGATCTTCAGCCTAAGATATTTTATACATTATGAAGTTATTAGTAATTCAGCATTTAAATCTGATTTTGGCACAGCCCCTTGAGAAAAATTAATCAAAAACATTGAATCTGATTTTGGCACAGCCCCTTTACAGAAAATAAATAAAAAGCATAGTTAAATGAATATTACTAGAGAAAATCCTGACAAACTGGATGCAATGCTTAAAGTAAAGATCGAACAGGAAGATTATACCGAACGTGTTGATAAAGTTCTTAACGACTACAGAAAAAATGCTAAAATGCCAGGATTCAGACCTGGTAAGGTCCCTGCAGGACTTATAAGAAAATTATATCGGAAACCTGTTGTTATTGAGGAAATAAATAAGATTCTGTCAGAATCGGTTACCAAATACCTGACCGACGAAAAAATAAGGATTCTCGGAGAACCCTTGCCAGGCACTAATAATAAAAAAGAGATTGACTGGGATAATGAATCAAATTTTGAATTTGAATTTGAAATTGGACTTGCCCCGGAGTTTGAAGTTGATATTACGGATAAGGACAAAGTTCCCAGTTACGAAATTGAGATTGATGATCAACTGGTAAATGAAACAAAAGAAAATTACAGCAGACGATTTGGCACTATGCTTAAGGTTGAAGAAATTACCGGCAATGAGATTCTGAAAGGTGATTTTCACCAGCTGGATCCGTCAGGGAACACCCAGGAGAATGGAATTGTTACTGAGAACTCAACTTTTTCCCTCGAATTTGTAAAAGACCAGAAAACAGGTGAATTATTTACCGGTAAAAAAGCAGGTGATAATGTAGTTTTCGATGTAAAGAAAGCATTTCCGAACGATGCGGACCTGAGCTCACTTTTAAATATAAAAAAAGAACAACTGGCTTCACTCAATCCGAATTTCCACTTTGATATAAAAGAGATCTCAAGATTTATAAAAGCAGAATTTGGCCAGGAACTGTACGACATGATTTATGGTAAAGATGAAATACATAATGAAGAAGAATTTAACAGCCGGATCAGGAAAGAGATTGAGGAGAGACTGAAACAAAATAGTGAGTACAGGTTCAAGATCGATACCAGGGAAATGTTAATGAAGAAAACCAAATTAGATCTTCCGTCAGCATTCCTTAAAAAGTGGCTGGCTTCAGTTAATAAAGAAAATGTAACGGAAAAACAGATTGAAGAAGAATTTCCAAAATTTGAAACTGACCTTAAATGGCAGTTGATAAAGGATAATATAATTAATTCACACGACTTAAAGGTCACGGATGAGGAGATAGGATCATATGCAAAATCTTATACACTTCTTCAGTTCAGGCAATATG
>JBGPAO010000455.1:0-3134 GCA_041480755.1 Bacteroidia bacterium | reverse complement strand
CTCATAAAATATTGGATGCTGCCTGTTAAATTTATTACCATTTAGCTTTCTGTTCCTCAATTCCTGCCATAAAATTTTCTCCGACGGAGTCATATGTCTTCTGAAACGACGAACAATATCTCTTATCTCAAGATATTCCATTATTTATATAAGACTTCAACTATTATCTTTTAGCGCATCCCTCTTCCCCCTCTCTTTCAAGAGAGGGGGCCAGGGGGTGAGTCCGCTTAATACTACAATTCAATCACCGCCACTCCGTAGATCCCAAGTTCCAGCGTCCCCTGAGTCTTTTTCCCGGTAATTAGTTCCGTCTTACCAGAAGGAACGGGAACATTCTTTGGTTCCTCGGTATGATTTATAAGGAATAAAAGGGTTTTATTATTCCCTGTGCGGTATATTGCTTCGACTCCAACAGGTAGTCCTTTGTAAGCATCTATACCTGCATCCTTTATTACAGATGACATCAATTCATCATAAAACTTTTCCTCTTTTGCAATTGTCCCGATATACCACCCTTTTCCTTTCCCAAAAGAATTCCGTGTCACAGCCGCCATAGACAGGAGGTGCCACTCATCATAACCTGCTTTTACTTCAGCACCTTTAGGAGTGATCCAGTCGCAATAATTGACAGCAGTATAGGTCCCGGTAAAAAGATCCTGGCTCTTTATTTTGTAGGTGAAATCTGGCGTAATGGCCTCATATTCTTCTATTTCAATTCCAAGCATGGGGGATAAAAGTCCAGGTAATGTCCTTTCATGAGCAAGGTTAGTTTCATCCTTAACACCTGTGCGGCAATCTGTAAGCAATACACCGCCATTTTTCACATAGTTATTGAGTTTTTCAGCCATTTCATCGGGCAGCAATATCAGGTCGGGTGCCAGGACAAGCTTGTATTTTGTAAGATCCGTCTCAGGGCTGACCAGGTCTGCATTTACTCCGGCCCTGAATAAAGCATTGTAATACCTTGCAATGACACTTCGAACATTATTCCCGTCATATCCGGGCTGGCCGTTCAGAGACCATATTGATTTATAATCATAAATTATGGCCACATCCGGTTTTAAGGTTGTTCCTCTGAGCCATGGTTCAAGTTTCCTGTATTCTGTAGCTACCTGTTTGGCTTCATTATATCTTCTGAGGGGTTTGCCATCATGTCCCAACAATCCATGCCAGTATTGTTCACGGCCGGCAGTACAGGTCCTCCAACGGAACCATATCTGCCCATCCGCCCCATGTGCCAGCTGCTGATAAGCTATTTCCCGGATCTCACCCGGGCGGGGATTCCGGTAAAACGCTCCCCATCCACCGGGACCAGCTGTCTGCTCCATGATCAGGAAATTCTTCTGCCTGACGCCGCGCATAAGATCAGCCGCCATAGAGGCATCATAAGGAATCTGAGGTCCGCCCCAGACAACGTAATTATCCCAGGCAACAAAATCCAGGTCTTTGCCCAGATCATAGTAACTGATTTTTGGAGCAAAACCCATCATATTATGTGTTATGAAATGAGTGGCAGGGCATACCTCCCGGATTATTTTAACCTGGTCATGCTGGAACCTGACATTCAGCCAGGACTGGAACTGTTGCCAGTCATAACATGCACTCGGATTTCCCGAAGGGCTCCATGTCCCGCCTTTACTTTCACAATCAGGAATTACTATTTCACCCCATGTCTGGACTTTCTGTCCCCAGAAATGAGTACCCCACGATTTATTCAGAACTTCCAGTGATCCGTATTTCTCCCTCAGCCAGTCCTGGAATGTATTCCTGCAGCGGTCACAAAAGCATGTGGGATCAGCAAACTCATTATCTGTCTGCCAGCCGATAACGTTTGAAGTGTTTTTAAAATGTTCGGCCATAGCCCTGGTAATTCTTTCTGATAACAGACGATATGTTCCATTTGAAAAGCAGTTATTCTTACGGGAGCCCCATTCAATCTGCTGTCCGTTATCCATGGTTGCCAGGGTTTCGGGATATTTTCTTGCAACCCAGGCCGGCATTACTGCGGTAGGAGTCCCAAGAATGGCTTTTATTCCATATTTATTTGCCAGAGTTAAGAACTCATCCAGCCAGCCGAATTCAAACTGGCCTTCTGAAGGTTCCATTATCACCCATGCGAATTCAGCAAGTCGCACCACATTAAAGCCTGCTTCTTTCATAAGTTTCACGTCTGTTTCCCACCTCTCTTTTGGCCAGTGTTCAGGATAATAATCAACGCCAATCAGCATATCACCGGAAGCAGGTATAACGGAAAGATCATGCCCCGATTGGGCATTAACCAAAGCATTTATGGATATCAATGCTATAATCAGAAATACATGCAATAATCTTTTCATAATTTATAGGGTATTAATATTAATTATTAGTTTACGATTAATCCTGATTTATCTAAACTCAAGTTTAAACTCCTCCGCCAAAAGAACCAGGAACCTCTGACTGTCAGTCAGGGGCTACAGAACCAGGAATCCCTTACGGTCAGTCAGGGGCTACAGAACCGAAAACAATTATACTCTCCCGAGCGCTTTCCCTGCCGGCATTATCTCCAGAGTTTTGATCTTGGTTAACCTGTCAAGCAGTTCATCCAGAAATACAGAGCTTACAGGTCCCCAGCCTTCATCATCCAATCCATGTGTATTATAGATAAACCATCCGGAAGGACCATCAAGGAATTCATTTATGGTTTCTCCCAGGTTCTGATCGATATTATCCGGACCATGAGAAATGCATGTCAGTTTTTTCTGTCCTGGAAATGGCATTGGATTGAATACAGGGCCACCTGTCCTGAATGCCTTGACCTGTGCCCCAAGCCATTCTTCGATTTCAGGTGTCGATGCATTATAAGCAAAGTTGTAAACAGCCTCCTTTGCATCAAAATCATCAAGTTCTTTATTAAAGACATCCAGGCATTTCAATATAGAATCTTTGGCCTGTTCCAATGGCATTTCTGCCAGGTTCTGATGATCATAACTATGTGGCATTATTTCGTGCCCACGGGATTTCAATTCATTCCATAATTTGAAATCCCCGACCTTCCATGCATGATATTCATTGGGCAGGCTGAAGTTTTTCAGATGGGCAGTCGCAATCACATTAATACATGCTGATAATCCATATTTCTCATATATTTCAGCTGT
>JBGPAO010000454.1:0-3163 GCA_041480755.1 Bacteroidia bacterium | reverse complement strand
GCGATAGGGTTGTTATCGGGAATGAAGATAAATATCTCTATTGTTACGATGTTTTTACAGGAAAACAAATCTGGAAATACCGAACAAACGGCCGGGTTATTGGTTCTGCAGTGATAAGTCCTGCAAGGGTTCTTTTCGGCAGCAATGACGGAAACATATATATGGTCAGCTTAAAGGATGGGAAGAAATTGTGGAGTTTTAATGTCGGAGCTTCTGTCAGCAGTTCCCCGGCAGTGACCAGGGACAGGTTTTATTTTCTGACAGAGGATGGGAGATTGCTTGCATTTGGTACAAAATCGATGAAATGAAAATAGTCTATCTGATTACCGGATCCGGAGGATCATTTTATTGCGGGAACTGTTACCGTGATATGCTCTACGTAAGAGCTATCCGAAAAGTTCCCGGCATTGTGGCAAGAGCGATTCCACTCTATCTTCCTCCTTATAAAACCCCTGTTGAAAGCGGTTTTGACAAGCATGTTTTCTTCGGTGCAATTTCGATGTACCTGAGGGAAAAGGTAGGATTTCTGAGAAACATGCCTGCCATCCTGGATAAATTCTTCGATTCCTCCATATTCCTGAAGTTTGCGGCAAAACAGGCCGGAACCACCAGCACAGAGGGATACGAGGAGCTTACAATCAATATGATCGAAGGAGATAATGCATTCAGGAAAGAAGAAGTTGACAGGCTTGTGAAATACCTCCTTAAGGATGGTAAACCGGATATAATTCATCTGTCGAATGCTCTTATCCTGGGTATTGCCAGACAGCTGAAAAAAAGAATCGATGTAAAAATCGTCTGTTCACTTCTGAATGAAGATGACTGGATCGATGATATGGCTGAGCCTTTCCGTTCAAGGGCATGGAAAATGATCGCTAAAGAGGCAGATCACGTAGATGTATTTGTGACCCCCAGCAATTATTATAAGAATCTGTTTAGAAGTAAAACAGGATTGCTGTGTAAGAATGTAATGGTCGTTCCTCTTGGATTTGATCCAGAAAAGGAAACCCTATCCAGGAAAGAAAGAGAACCTTCAGCCATAGGTTACTTCAGTCGTGTAAATCATCACAATGGATTCGATAAGCTCGTTGATGCTTTTATTGAATTGAAAAAGAAGGATCTTATCACGGGTTTAACTCTCCATGTATGCGGTGGTTTTACAGGCAATGACAAACCGTTTATTTCTCAGCAACTAAAAAAGATAAGGGAACATAAACTGGAGAAGTCCGTAAGGATATACCAGGAATTCCAGGGTGATAGGAAAATAGAGTTTTTTGATAATGTTGATGTTATCAGTGTGCCGGTCAGAAAGTATGACGGTTATGGGTTATATATTCTTGAAGCCAATGCAGCAGGAATCCCTGTGGTACAACCGGCAACAGGAGCATTCCCTGAAATAATAGAGACGACAGGAGGAGGTATTGTTTACACACCCGATACTGTTTCTGATCTTGCTACTAGCCTGAATAAGCTCTTTAAAGACAAGGAATTGATATCCAGCCTCGGAGAGAAAGGCAGAAAAATGGTACTGCAGGAACTTTCGCTCGATAAAATGTCGGCCGGCCTTACAGAAGTCTATAATAAAGCCATCAACAATGCTCAAAATAAATAGGGTTTCAAAATCCTTTCACCAGAGAGGCGTTGTTCTTAATGATCTTAGCCTGACAGTAAATGAGAGTGATTCTATCTCTATATCAGGACCTTCCGGGTCAGGAAAGACAACACTGCTTAATATTATCGGATTGCTCGACAGGCCCGACTGCGGTGAAGTAATTTTCAGAGGTATGTCAATCCTGAATTATGACCAGGAAGAATCAGCAGCTTACAGAAACAGGAACATTGGCTTTGTATTCCAGGATCATCTGCTTCTTCCATATCTTACCGTAAAGGAAAACATCCTGTTACCGCTGCTTGCCTCAAAAACAGAGGAATCTGAATACAGGCAAAAGGTTGACGAATCCTTGAAAATGATGGAAAGAACCGGCATATCGGATCTCGCTGACAAATATCCATTTCAGATATCTGGAGGAGAAGCACAAAGAGCCACTCTTGTCAGAGCCCTTGTCAACAAACCTTCTCTTTTGCTGGCAGATGAACCGACAGGATCACTTGATAAGAAAAATGCCGAAAATCTGGGCGACCTGCTCATCCGGATGAATATGGATTACGGAATCACCCTGATACTTGCCACTCATTCACACGAGCTGGCAGAAAAGATGAAGATTCAATACAGCCTTTCTGAGGGCAAACTGATTTCGGGGAACATGTATTAAAAAAACCTGGATGGAACTGAGTTTTTTCCATATTGTAAGAAGGTCAATTTCCTATTATCTGAAAGGTGCTGTTTACCAGGTTGTTATAATAATATTGCTTACAGCTGTAATTACCGGTTCGTTAATGACAGGAAAATCAGTCAGAAACAGCCTGAAGCAAACTTCATTTGAAAAGCTTGGCAATACAGGGATCCTGATCAGTTCAGGGATGCGATATTTTGATCCGGCTCTGGTCGACAGAATGGCTTCTGAAACAGGGGTGAAATGTATCGGTCTGCTTGAGATTGACGGGTACTGCCAGCGTTTTACAACAGGGCAGACTGCTCCACGAGTCAAGATATATGCAGTTGAAAATGATTTCTTTTCATTTCAGGGGAATGAAGAAATTAAAATTGAAAAAGGTGATGTGGCAGTAAATGAACAACTGGCCAGCTACTTAGGACTTAAAAAAGGGGACGAACTGATGATTCGTTTCAATACTATCAGCGATATCCCGTCAGATGCTCCTTTTTCACCTGGTAATGATGTAACGGCATCAGTAGTCCTTAAAACAGGAATCATACTTAAATCTGACAATTCAGGCAATTTTTCACTGGGGATCAGCCAGATAACTCCGCTGAATATATTTATTAACCGTTCGGACCTGACTGATTCTGATGGAAAAACCCCTAAAATCAACAGGTTGTTATTTAAGAATCAGCAGGATATTTCTGTACAGGATATTTACAGCACTCTTCATAATTTATTGAAACCGGAAGATACGGGACTATCCTTGAGGCTGATCCCAAAAACCGGAGGTTATGAAATAATTTCTGACAGGATATTCATTGATCAGTCTCAGGTTGATGAAATAAGTAAGCTGTCGATTTCATCTTTCCCGGTTATAACTT
>JBGPAO010000453.1:0-3171 GCA_041480755.1 Bacteroidia bacterium | reverse complement strand
TTCCAACGAAGATTACATCTTTGTTTTCTGTCATTTTCAGTTCCTGTCCATTCAATTCGTGGTATATGATTAAAACTGAACATACTACTCACAAACAGTGCTTCTTGTTGCCTGGTTTCTTCAGATATCCACTGGTTATAATTCTTACGTCTTTTCTCATATTCTTTAATGCCTGTATGATAAAATCTGGATTGAGTATCATCATAATTCAATAAAAAATTTTGCAATAAGCCAAGCATTTCCTTTTGTCTGGCGTTTTCATCGAGAAACATAGCATATGTTGTATTTTCTATTTCGTCATCCTGGAAATATGTACTATCGGCATTATTGCAATAAATGGGATGAACCCATAAATTAAGATCCTGATTATTAATTATAATCCTTTTCTCAGAAGGGTAAGGAGGATTTGTTGGATTTTCTTTATAATCGAACCTTAACACAAATTCGCCGGGCAGATTATCCTGAGGAACCTTAAGTACGGTTGTTTCTCCATTTTTTATACTCTGAACTATTGCGACCGGATTAGGTGAATTTATTTCAGCCAATGGCAGAAGGCTGATCCTGCTTTCACTAACACCCCTCAAATGGATGGTTATAGCTACATCCTGTGCATTAATTAACTCAGAAAAAAGTACGATACAAAAAACCAGACATAATAATCCTGGGGTAGTAGTATTTTCAAATTTCTCGTTCATGATGAATATGAAACCGCCTTATACAGGATTAGTAACTATCGTTAACACATCGGATTGAATAGCCGCTCGCCTTATTCCTCTGATTCATAGTAGTGCCACCATCTACGATGAGCAAAAATTGGCCTTCAGTTGCATTGCTTTCAGAACTGCTCCAGAAGTTCCCATACCCACCCCGATCGTAAAGTACGCCATCAGAGAATCCAAGGCTTCCGGCAGCATGCAGCTTTAAATCAGATAAAAATAAATTATTGAAAGTACTCCAACCTCCATTGAAATATGCAAACAGCCACTCCTGATCTGTAGGAATACGCCAGCCACTACCAAGAAGAATATTACATGGATCGTTTTCTAATGTCCAGTCACTGTTCTCATTAATAGAACTAATCCATGCAGTACCAGGCGTTCTTATACTTCCATCGTGCTTGTAACCTTGTTTACGGTTAAACTGCCAGTACCAGCCTGCATTATCTTCGGTAGCATCGTAGGCTGAACTCCCATGAATATGAGCCCCGAGGTTTTGCATTATCCAGCATTGATATACACCTGTAAGATTGGTCATTACAAAGTCGTATCTGATTGATTTGTCAACGGGTGCAACATCACCTCCAATGTGGTTAAAATCGGCGCCCATAGGACATAAGCAAGTTATTGCATCGGCTGTATTTGAATAACCTGAATTGCCTCCCGAATTGTAAGCTCTCACTCTGTAGTAGTAAATATAGCCAGTATTTAATCCCACGTCATCATATCTTTCAGTTCCTGGTCCCACTGTTTTAATTTCTACCCAATTTGAGGTAGTCTCTGCTGACCTTTCAATTTTAAATCCTTCTTCATTGTCTGACTGATCCACCCACCAAAGGCTGAGACGTGTGCTGGTAAATGTCTGGACTGTAAGGTAGCCGGGATCTGCAGGGATCGATGTCCCAGATGATGTAGTCGCATTGGCTGTATTCGAATAATCTGAATCGCCTGTACCATTGTAAGCTCTCACCCGGAAGTAATAAAGTGTCCCTGGGATTAAACCTATGATATCGCCAGCAGTTACATCAGTACCTGTCGTACCAATTTCGTTCCAATTTGTTACACCATCAAGTGAGTATTCAATTTTAAATCCATCTTCATTATCTGAATTGTCTGTCCAGTTAATACTAATCTCTGTATCAGATTTTGTTTCGGCTGAAAGTCCAGAAGGAGCTAAAGGTACCGTTGCATCAGATAGTGTAGTAGCATCAGCTGTATTTGAATAATTTGAATTACCCCCTGCATTGAAAGAGCGTACTCTGTAATAGTAAGTAACGGAAGCAGTTAAACCTATATCCAGGAAAGTTGTTGTATCGACCCCAACTGCTGCAATTTCTCTCCAGTTCATGCTTGCCCCTGCTCTTTCAATTTTAAATCCTTCTTCATTGTTTGAATTATCAGTCCAGCTAAGATAAATCTCGGAACCGGATATTGCGTCGGCAGAAAGGTAAGTGGGAGCTGTAGGTATCGGTACATTAACAAATGTTGTCGCGCTAGCTGGAATTGAATAATCAGAATTGCCACTGGGATTGTAAGCTCTTACTCTGTAGTAATAAGGAGTAGAAGGATTTAAGTTTATATTCTGGAAATTTGTTATACCCGCCCCGACTATTGCAATTTCTACCCAATCTGTCGTACCATTCGGTGATCTTTCAATCTTAAATCCCTCTTCATTGTTAGAATTATCCGTCCAGCTTATAGTAATTTGTGAACTGGATTCAGCATCTGCCACAAGGTTAGCCGGCGCTGCAGGAACAGGTATGGCCGAAGTGGTAAAACTTATCTCATCACCATATGAAATTCCCTCATTATCAGTAGCATAAGCTCGTACATAGTATTTAGTGTTTGGAGACAATTCAACCATCGGACTATTAAAAGTACCAGTAGTACTTCTTGGTCCCAATTCAGTTTTGTCATTGCTGACAGAAGGATTAGATGTTACAGACCAGCAATGTCCATGCTGCTTAATACCCGTTTCTCCCTGTTCAATTACATTTCCCTGTACCATGGATGATGATGCTGTTATCTGTGAAACTGATCCGGTTGAAACTTTTGTGATTCTTTTAATTTCTAGCCTTTCGCATGAAGAAACAATAATCATAAGAGCCAGTAATGAACTTAATATGTCGCGGCAAAAATGAGAAACCGTATTTCTGAATTTTATCAACATACAATTATTGTTTATTCAGACCAGGGTAAAAACTGAATTTCGGGATTTTATCAGCTTTCAATCAATATTTATTAATTACAGGCTAAAGAATCTTGTTCCCGAATTTTTACAGCATACGATCCTTTATTATTACTGAATAAATTATTTCCTGATGAAAATAAAATCTCCTCCCTCATCCCCAACATTATATATTTCCCCATACTGTGGCACCACATCGCTGTTATTTATCACGGCCATCCTGAAACTGCTGAACAATTGTTCCGATGTGAGGTATTTTTCAGTATT
>JBGPAO010000452.1:0-3171 GCA_041480755.1 Bacteroidia bacterium | reverse complement strand
TTTATATCGATTTAAAAATCATTTTCCGGAAGTCCTCTTAGTACATCCGGGAGGACCTTTCTGGGCTAAAAAAGATTTAAATTCATGGTCGATCCCAAAAGGAGAGTTTACAGATGAGGAAGATCGCCTTCATGCTGCAATTAGGGAATTTGAAGAAGAAACCGGGACTCCCGTTTCCGGGAATTTCATCGAACTTACCCCGGTACGAAAAAAAAGCGGTAAACTGGTTTATTGTTATGCATGCGAAGGGGATGTCGATCCCACATTAATAAGAAGCAATACATTTGAAATGGAATGGCCGCCAAAATCCGGAAAAAAGCAATTCTTTCCTGAAATTGACCGGGGAGAATGGTTTAAAGTTTCTGAAGGAAAAAGAAAAATAAATGAATCACAGGCAACTTTAATTGATGAACTTGTTGAGAAACTTAATCTTCCAAAAGAATAAATATTTGCAGGTTTTGAAAAAATATTATTCTGCGATACTGTTTGTTGTAGCGTTGATAGTTGTCTCAGTTTATTATAATTACCATGAGATAGCATTGAAACGTCCCCAATCAGTTCATAAGTGGAGACAGGCCGATTGCGCTTCTATCGCATTGAACTACTACCAGGGAGGAATGAAATTTTTTAAACCTGAAACCCATAATCTTACTGCCGATGCCGGAACAAGCGGGAAATGCTGTACAAGTGAGATCCCGATTTTATATTATTCAGCAGCTTTTTTATACAAAATTTTTGGATATCATGAGTATATCTATCGGATTTTTAATACGCTCCTTTTCTTCCTGGGACTGTTTTTTCTGTTCAAACTCCTGCATTATTTACTGAAAGATGTTTACTGGGCAATTGCATTAACACTCCTGGTCTTCACATCACCGGTGCTGGTATACTACGGAAACAATTATCTGTCAAATTCGTTAGCATTGGCATTCTCTATTACAGGCTGGTATTATTTCGTGCGCTTCTATTTCGAAAGCAAGCAAAAGTGGTTTTACATTTCAATGGTTGCTATGTTGCTTGCGGCCGCTTTTAAAGTAACAGCTCTTTATAGTCTTTTTTCAATCACAGTTATTTACTTCTTAGAATTATTCAAGCTTAAGAAATTCAAAGAAAGCGGCAAACTTTTCAGCCACCCGGCCTGGCATTTAATTTCGATAATCTCAGTATTTATTATTATTGGCTTATGGGTAGTGTATGCGCATAATTTTAATCAGAAACACGATTCAACTTATTTTTCCACGACAATACTTCCCATATGGGACTTAAATAGAACTGAAATAAACAGAGTTCTGGAAAATGTCAAAAAGATATGGCTGGACCAGTACTTCCATAAATCGGTGTTATTATTTATTACGATTTGTTTTATATTCATTTTAACACATTTAAGAAAGAATATTGAATTTCTCATTTATAGCGTAATTATTATTTCAGCAGAAGTAATAGCATATATCATTCTTCAATTCAGAATGTTGGCAGATCATGACTATTATCTTATTGAATCATACATTTTACCAGTTCTTATTATTATTTGTGCATTTGATGTGTTAAAGAGGCACTACAATAAAATATTCAATTCCCTGATATCCAGGTTAATTTTCGCTGTATTTCTGCTGTTTAATATTTATTATGCCAGGCAAAATATTATTGAGCGCTATGAGGGTTGGATGAATGATTATCCTAGGAATAAGGACCTCTATACTATCACTCCATACCTGAGACAAATAGGCATCTCATCAAAAGACACTGTTATTTCAATCCCCGACAGGAGTAATGCTTCACTCTATCTGATGAATCAAAAGGGTTGGACAGAATATACTGATGCAAGGCTGCACAGAGAGGCAATGATACGATATAACCAGGATAGTGCCGGAATTCAACGATCAATCAATAACGGAGCAAGCTATTTAATAATTAATGGAATACAGGAATTATACAACAAACCATATCTCCGGAGTTATTGTACATATCTTGCCGGTAATTATAATAACGTTCTGATTTTTAATCTGAAAAACAGCAATAGAAATTTCAATCCTGAAAAGCCAGCTATTGACAAAGTGTTTTACTGCAGTGCTGAACTAATTAGCAGTGACAAGCAATACTTCCTGAGCGAAACGGATAGTACTTTGTTCCGGAATGGCATCACCAGAAGTGATGAATTTGCTCATAGCGGCAAATATTCTTCTAAATTAAGCACGGATACACCTTACGGAATGACAATTAAATTCAAAAACCTGCAGTACGGTGAAAGTTTAAAAATTTGTGTCTGGAGAAAGACAATTGGCAAGTCAACAGGTGGATTAATCGTTTCTGGTTCTCCTTATCCCTATTATAATAACCAGTATAAGATCCTTGAGAGGGATTCAGCCGGATGGGAAAAGTTAATGATGGAGGTCTTTATTTCATCTGAAATTGCAAACCAGGAAATAGTAATTTATGTATATAATCCTGATCCGAATCCTGTATATTTTGATGATTTAGAAATTATCAGATATAAGAGCATTTTAAACAAATTTAATTCCTGATCGTCAGTCAAATAAAAATCCCTTGCCGCTCAATTTCTACTATTTCAACTGACAAGATTGACATTAATTATTTATTGCCTGCTGCTGCCTTTTTTACTTCCTCAAAGCGAAGGTATGCCGAATGATCGTATACAGCCTTTTCTCTTCTTAAATCCCAGCTTTTCTGAATTATCTCCAGTGCTTTATCGTAATTGCCCTGCTTATATAAACCCCAGCCCCGGGTATCCAGGAAAAGATAATTGTCAGGACTTAACTCCAGAGCCTTATTAACAAGGTTCATACCTTCATCAATGTTTCGATCATTATCTATCAGGAAGAAGGCAAGATCGTTCATTCTTCCGGGCTTTTCTGGTTCAAGGGAGAGAGCCCTGCGATAATATTTCTCTGCTTTGTCCTTTTTACCCACTTCCGAATAACCAAATGCCATTTGTGCAGTCTCATTTGGCTCAGTCCACGAATCCTCTTCTGCCAGACTTATTGCTTTCTCAAGATATTTATTCGCATTAACCGTATCTCCTTCAACTTCCGCAAGAAGACACTCCATGTAAGTCAAAAAAAGATTATCGGGAAAATCCTTCTCAGCCTTTTTATATAATTTTTTCTCTTTTTTGTATTGTCCTGTTTTATTATATGCTTCTCCAAGTTGTAC
>JBGPAO010000451.1:0-3174 GCA_041480755.1 Bacteroidia bacterium | reverse complement strand
ATACGGGAATTTATTGTAAAGTTGATTATGTTTAACGTGGATAGTATTACACAATTTTGAAATAAAGTTATATGATTCACAGGCGGAAATGTGTGAATAATGTAACTTTTTTCAAAAGTTATGTAACACTTCCTGGAATTAAGAGGATTATTTTTGCAATAATAGTTCTAATATCATTATTATATCACTAGTAACAATCTTAATCATGTAATAATTGTTGCAGGTGTTCTTGTATGGCTTATCAATACATACATCCCCCTGAATTTTTAAAAATAAAAATCATGAATCTAAAAAGAATTTTTGGCGCTTTACTGACAGTACTCGGAATAGGTAGTCTTATTTATGCTGCAATAATGTTTGTAAAGAACACAGGTGGTACCCAAGATATTAAATCGCTTGTCATTTTCGGCGTACTCGGTCTGATATTCTTCATTGCCGGCATTAGCCTGATACGCACAACAAAAGACGAAGCATAAAGTGTAAATTTTGATGCAACTATTTGTTATTGCTATAGATATGAGTCTAAATAAGATTTTCTCTTGTCTGACGAGAGCATAAAATTTAGACAATTTGCGAAATTTAAGTAATCAAAATATTAATTACAAATTAAACGAGTGACAGGATTATCTGATATAATGATTTCAGGCTCAGAATGTAAAATCTTATAAGTCAAAGTATTCTTCAATAAAGCGTATACCAAATTCTTCAAGTTCATTGAGTACAGGATCGTAGAACTCGGGTGTAGTCGGGATCCTGACACCTGTTGAATGGATCTTTTCTTCCAATAACAGTTTGACTGCGATGCCTACCGGAAGACCGACAGCTATTGACATTGCGGTTTCCTGACTGTCTTTTCCCACTACTGCCAGAGAGGAAACAATTCTTTTGCGTTGTTGTCCGGTTAAATATTCGAACTGGTGTTGCATTACGATCATGTCTTTATCAACCGGATCAAGTTTCCATTTTTCCTGTAAAAGATGCTGAAGAATCCTTGCCGGGGTCTGATTCTTAATGCCAACTGGTTTTTTATCAAAGAGGCCGAGCCATTCAAGTTTTTTCATAACCTCCCCGTCCTGCGGGATATTCAGATAATGTGCAAGTTTGGTTTCGACAGGATCAGTAATATTATAAGCAATAAAACTATTTGTAAAGTCCCTGTAGGTCATTTCCCCCGGGAATTCAACTACATAGGAGTCGTCTGTCGCACCTATCTGCACAAGGGCATCCCAGGCGTCACAGAAACCGGGACGGCGGATTGTTCCCCTGAACATGGTTGATATTTCATCAAGTCCATATTCTTCTTTATATTTCAGTGAATCCCTGTTAGGGTATACTTCGAACTCCCCCAGGTCCAGTACCTTAATGATCTCATAACGCTGGAAAATTTTATGATAGGGTATATATTTGAACTTACCATTGTGCAGGAACCTGGCGCCATGCTGGCCAGCCAGTATAACATTCCTGGGATTCCACGTAAACTTATATCCCCAGGGATTATTGTCTGAACCAGGTGCAACCAGCCCTCCTG
The DNA here is from genome assembly GCA_041480755.1 of Bacteroidia bacterium. Classification (GTDB taxonomy): domain Bacteria; phylum Bacteroidota; class Bacteroidia; order Bacteroidales; family SM23-62; genus LJUQ01. Next base: position 1,646 of record JBGPAO010000451.1, on the reverse strand, counting down.
TATTGGATTCGAAAACATCCAGTTTGCCTCCTTCTGCTTTAATACGGTTGATCATTTTCATAGCTGACATATGATCTATACCGGGATCCAGCCCTATTTCATTTAAGAATATTATTCCCAGCTTCCGGGCCTGTTCATCCATCTGTTTTATCTCCTCTGATACATAGGATGCTGTTACAAGGCTTTTCCTGTGCTTAAGACAGCTGATTGCAACCAGCTGATGCATCCTTGCCGGCAGCATTGATACGACGATATCAGAACTGGAAATGAACAGGTCTCTTTGTTCTTCATTAAAAACATCAAAAGTGACAGCAATGCCATTAGAATGACCGTCGATTTTCTTCCTGGCCCTGTTATTATCAATATCGCCAAGGGTAACCTGCCAGTCATGGGTATCTGATTGTTCCAGAAGGTATTTAATCAGGCTGGTTGCAGAAAGGCCTGCACCAAGTAGCAGGATTCTTTTCATAAATAATGCAAAAGGTCTGTAAAGATAGATAAAAAAAGGGTGCAGCTAATACTGCACCCTTGAAGCAGGAACCATCCGGCAATGGTTATTGAGCCTCCTGCGACATCAAAACAGGTACCCGTTTCAATTAAGATCCGGGCACCTGTTGATCCAAACTTTCTTAGAGAGGGGGTTAGTCTTCGAATTTTTGAAAAATTAGTTGCAGTAAATCAGGGAATTAGTGTTTGAATAATTATTTTCCTGTTATAAACCTTGAATTTTTATCCAGAAAAGACTAAATTTACTACAACTATTCTTCATCTTTTCTACTCTAATACTCTTAAGATGTTGAATCTGATCCCCGGTTGCGCCGAAATCGGGGATCTTTTTTTACTAAAATCCAAATTTTAATTGCAAATATGAACAACCTGAATCTTGTTCTGCATGAACTATGCCAAAAAACATAAGTAACTTTTTTAGTGTTAATTAGATACTAAAACAGCATATCAGGATATTTCGCTTAGTGTTCGTTACGGGACAGGGGATGTACGGAAACGAACGTTGAAGATTCTGCAAGTTAGTGCAATGCCATAATACTACGTCACAATTTAATATCTCTCCCCTTTTTACTTCGGGACGGTATTAGAAAAATATTTAAATGGAAACGCTGATTAATGCTTCGAACCAAAACCCGGTTGGTAAGACAACATTGATCAAAAACTTTGGAGGCTTATTGATATTCAGCATTTAAATATTTTTCTAATACCGCCCCTCCGTGGGGAGAAATATTAAATTGTGAGGCAGCATCAATGCCTAAAAGTTTGCAATTGTCAAGTAAACAAATCAATATGACATAATGTTTAAAATTGGTCTTGAATTTTTATCTTAAGCCCTTCGCTCTCCGCCCTCAGCTCTCAGCTCACTTCTTCTTACCCTATGCCCCATGCTATGAAGTTTTCAACAACCTTTTAGCAGGTATTTTATCTGGAGTATTTTTACCCTAACTTTGGTAGTGAAATATTAACAAATACAGCCGGTTTTGCAGGACAGCACAAAATATGTCGATACGCCGCTGATGAAGCAGTATAACGGTATCAAGGCGAAGCATCCGGATGCAATATTGCTTTTCAGGGTGGGGGACTTTTATGAGACATTCGGTGAAGATGCTATCAAGGCTTCGGAGATACTTGGGATCACT
>JBGPAO010000450.1:0-3183 GCA_041480755.1 Bacteroidia bacterium | reverse complement strand
TTCTTAATAATATCTCTCACTTATTTCAGCCCTGTGCTTGAAGGAAAAAGGCTTAATCCATATGATTTGGTTAATTATCAGGGGATGTCAAAAGAAATACATGATTATGAAAAAAAGACAGGTAAAGAGGTATTATGGACTAACAGCATGTTTGGTGGAATGCCATCTTATCAAATATCACGGCCGGTATATAAAAATTTAGTAGTCCCCATTCATAAAGTGCTGAATCTCTTTGACAAGAGACCTGTAAGTTTTCTTTTTTTACTTCTTATAGGAGCTTTTATTGCATTGCTTCTGTTTGAAATTAATCCATGGTTAGCACTTATTGGTGCAATTGCTTATGCCTTTTCATCTTATTTCTTCCAGATTATTGAAGTCGGGCATGCTTCAAAGACACTTGCCTTAGCCTACCTTCCGCCAATTATTGCCAGTATTTATTACTCATACAATAAAAACCTGGCTATCGGAAGTGTACTTCTGGGGATCTTCCTGTCATTGCAAATCTATGTTAATCACCTGCAAATTACCTACTATACATTTATTACAATTTTGATATTCCTGATCTTTCAATTAATTGATTCGATCAGAACAGGAAAATTCAGGCAATTCATTTTAAGGTCTCTTGTCCTGCTGATACCGGTATTTTTGGCTATCGGAAGTAATCTTACGCTTTTATGGACAACTTATGAATACTCTAAATATTCCATGAGAGGTAAGTCTGAACTTGCTGTGAATCAGGAAAATAAAACAAGCGGATTGGATAAAGATTATGCATTAGATTGGAGTTATGGAATTGATGAAACAATGACCCTGTTGATCCCCAATTTTATGGGTGGCTCTTCTCATGGTGCTTTAAGTGAAAAATCAAAAACCTATGAATTATTTCAGCAGGCTCAGGGTAAGCAATATGCCAGACAGGTTATAAAGCAACTGCCTGTATATTGGGGTGACCAAACTTATACGGCAGGTCCTGTATATGTTGGCGCAGTAATATTATTCCTATTCATTTTCGGACTTTTTACACTCAAAGGTCATGTAAAATGGTGGCTACTTACGGCTACCATTTTATCAATTCTGCTTGCCTGGGGTAAGCATTTCATGTTCTTTTCCAGCCTGTTCCTGGATTATTTCCCTGGTTATAATAAATTCAGAACAGTATCAATGACTCTGGTAATTGCCGAATTTGCCATACCTTTTCTTGGATGCATTGCTATTAATAAACTTATTCAGGAACAACTGGATAATAAGATTATCCTGAGAAGCTTGAAATATACTTTATATATTTTAGGAGGGCTTACTCTCTTTTTCAGCCTCTTCGCAGGCGTTTTTGATTTTACCGGTCCCGGCGATCAACCTTATTTAACTCAGGGCTCTTCGGTGTTCATTGACGCTTTAAGAGAAGATCGTAAAACTCTATTACGTAACGATTCTCTCCGGTCCCTGATTTTTGTTCTCCTTACAGCTGCAAGTTTATATGTCTTTTATATCAAGAAAATCAAGTTAAAAGTTTTTCTTCTGCTGCTTGGTTTTTTAATCCTGGCAGATATGTGGATTGTGGATAAAAGATATTTAAATAACGATGATTTCGTTACTAAAAAAGAAGCAGGAACTCCATTTCAGCCTTATCAGGCAGATCTGATTATCAACCAGGATCCTGACCTGTACTACAGGGTTTTCGATCTGACAACTGATCCATTCCGAAGCTCCAGAGCATCATATTTTCACAAGTCAATTGGAGGCTATCATGGTGCCAAGATGAAAAGATATCAGGAATTGATTGAATACCATTTGAGCAAGAATAACATGGATGTAATAAACATGCTTAACACCAAATATTTTATCGTTTCAACAGATGGTGCACCGGAAGTAAGAAGAAATCCAAATGCCCTGGGAAACAGCTGGTTTATAAAGGATTACCGCATTGTAGAAAATGCTGATGGTGAAATTGCTGCTTTAAATGATTTTGATCCCGGATCTGAAGCAATTATTGATATGCGTTACCAGGATATGGTTGAAGGATTTAAATATCAGGAAGATTCCACAGCATATATAAATCTCATTTCTTATGATCCTAATGAGTTAACATATGATTTTAATTCTGTGTTATCAGATCAGCTGACTGTATTCTCTGACATATTTTATGATAAAGGATGGAATCTTTATATAGATGGAAAACTATCCCCTCATTTCAGGGTTAACTATGTTCTCCGGGGAGCTGTCATACCAAAAGGACATCACAAGTTGGATTTCAAATTTGAACCCCGATCATACTATGCAGGCAACAAAATTACTCTTGCAAGTTCAGCAATATTAATTCTTCTGGCGTTGGGGGCGATTGGAATGGAGATTAGAAAAAAATACCTCAAAACTAATACCTATTAAGCCATCTGTATCTTCGTGCACTGTCTCCAAGTTTCAAGGCAAGTACAAGTTCGTGTGAACCCCAGTTATATTTTCTTATGCTGGAAAAACTATAGTCAAATGCATATCCAATATAAATCTGATTATATCTGATGCCAAAATTGGTAATCAGGGTCTTGTCAGTACGAAAATACAATCCTGCCCAGTAATCCTGCCTGTAATAATATTTAGCTCCCAGATCTGCCTGGACAGTAAATCGTTCAGTCATCTTGATTAAAGTGGATGCTTCCAGCTCATGGTCCCGTGAAAAATAAAACCGGTATCCACCAATAAGGTAATAATGCCTTAATTGTTTAAAATCCTCGAGTGCCCTGTTGCCCATCTTCAGGTAAGACTGGAACATATTATTTACTGACAGGCCGACAAAATACTTATAATTCATATAGTGAACCCCGAAATTGGCATCCGGTACATACAGTACCTTTCTTATGCCCTCTTCAATCACCATGTCTCCTTCATCAAGATATGTAATATCCTCTTCTCTTATCCTGAACTGAAATAAACCTGCCGACAGTCCGAAAGAAAGCTGATTTTCCCTGATAAAAATATGATAAGCATATGATCCCTGGAACCCGATACGTTCAACAGCGCCATTCAGATCATGATAAATAAATCCTCCAAGTCCCACGCGTCCGTTGGTACTTGGTTTAAACCTCTTATTACTGACTGATCTGCCTTTTAATATAAAGCTTCTTTTAAGCACCCTGGTCTGTGCACTGAAGCTCTGTGTTTGTGGTGCATTTGGAAATCCAAGCCATTGCT
>JBGPAO010000449.1:0-3193 GCA_041480755.1 Bacteroidia bacterium | reverse complement strand
GTGGATGCAAACGTACTTATATATGAGAGGATCAGGGAGGAACTCACTGCAGGCAAAGGCATTAAACTGGCTATTGCGGATGGGTATAAAAATGCCCTATCAGCAATTATTGACTCCAACCTTACGACGATGATCGTCGGGGTCATACTGATTCTTTCCGGATCAGGACCAGTTAAAGGATTCGCAACCACACTGGTTATAGGCATCTGCACATCACTTTTCTCAGCTATCTTAATTACCAGGCTGATATATGAAAAATTGCTGACACGGAACAGGGTGCTGACATTTGCAACTCGTATTACACAAGGTGCCTTTAAAAATATAAATTATGACTTCATGGGAAATCGCAGGATTTTCTATGCCATATCCTCTGCTATAATGGTGATTTTTATAATCACAATTGCTATCAGAGGATTCAGCCTGGGTGTGGATTTTAAAGGAGGTCGTACCTTTGTTGTCAGGTTTGACAAGCCGGTAAATACAGAGGCAATAGCAGCCAGCCTGAAGCCTGTCTTTGGAGGAACTCCGCAGGTGATCACTTTTGGTACTGAAAACCAGATCAGGGTGACTACTGATTATAAGATTGATGATGATGCTGCTGAGGCGGATGAGGAGACAGAACAATTGCTATATCAGGGACTAAAACCATTCCTTGGCGAAAATGTTGATTTTAATTCCTTCATTGTAAATAACCGCCAGAGTTCCGAAAAAGTCGGGCCGACAGTTGCAGACGATATAAAGATCCAGTCAGTGTGGGCTATATTCTTTTCCTTAATAGGTATATTCCTTTACGTTTTTGTCAGGTTCAGGAACTGGCAATTCGGGCTTGGCGGGATTGTTGCACTTATGCATGATGCCATGATGACACTTGGTCTTTTCGCACTGCTCTGGGGGATTATGCCTTTCTCAATGGAGATCGACCAGGCTTTTATTGCTGCAATTCTAACAATTTTAGGATATTCCATAAATGATACTGTGGTTATTTTTGACAGGGTCAGAGAATATGTCGGCCTTTACAGGAAGCGTGATAAAGCCGAAATAATAAATATGGCGGTGAACGCCACAATCAGCCGTACTATAAACACTTCACTCACCGTTTTATTTGTTTTACTGGTAATATTTATTTTTGGAGGTGAGTCAATCAGAGGATTTACTTTCGCTCTGCTTATTGGAGTCGTTACCGGAACATATTCCACTGTATTTATTGCAACCGCACTTGTTTATGATACAACGAAATCAGGTCCTGATTGGATGAAATTCGGAAAAAAGAAATCCTGAAACGATAATGTGACTTATATTTGTACTTGAATTAATTCATAGGATGATGTATCATCTGTTGTTTATTAGCGGGGGGGAGATTGTAGTTGTTGCGCTTGCGTTCCTGCTGCTGTTCGGTTCAAAAAAAATTCCGGAGATGGCAAGAGGACTGGCGAAGGGTTTGCGGGAATTTAAAAAAGCTGCAGATGACATTAAGCGTGAAATCAGGGATAGTGTCCCCGATGTAGAAAAGAGTATCAGTGACCTTGAAAAAGACATGAAGAAGACTTCAGAGGATTTGATGGATGGTATCACAAAACTCAAGGATGACATTCAGGATTGAAAAGTTCTTCCTGTTCTGCCTGAAAGACTACCTTTTTATATAACAGATTATCATACTTGATAAAAGCAGAGAACATAACCAAATCCTTCGGTAATCTTCAGGTATTAAAGGGAATAAACCTCCATATAAAAGAAGGCGAAATAGTATCAGTTGTAGGTGCCAGCGGGGCAGGTAAGACCACTCTTCTCCAGATCATCGGAACACTGATGAAGAAAGATTCCGGAATCGTTATGATTTCAGGTATTAATATTGATACATTAAAGGAAAAACAACTGGCGAAATTCAGAAACCAGTCTATTGGTTTCATTTTCCAGTTTCATCATCTCCTTCCCGAATTTACAGCGTTTGAAAATGTTTGTATTCCCGGGTATATTTCGAAAAAGCCCCGGAAAGAGGTGGAAAGATCGGCAGCTGAACTTCTTGGATTTCTTAATCTTACTGAGCGTTTGCATCATAAGCCTTCCGAATTGTCAGGAGGGGAACAGCAAAGAGTCGCTGTTGCCCGAGCCCTGATAAATAATCCGGCTATCGTCCTTGCGGATGAACCCTCAGGGAATCTTGACAGCCAGAATAAGAAAGAACTGCATGAACTATTTTTCAGGCTTCGTGAAAAATTTAATCACACCTTCATGATCGTTACCCATGACAAAGAACTTGCGGGTATGTCGGATCGGATGATCCAGCTAAAAGATGGTGTAGTTCTTCAATAGGTCTTCAGTTGTGATTCTGCTCGTTTCGCTCGTCGGGATGACTTAAAATCCTTCACAGACACCCAATCCAAAAAGGGCAAAGTCATATTTTACCGGATCCTCTCTATCCATTTCGCGTAATTTCCTGTCTAATTCTGAAACTGCTTTCGAATCATTCTGTTTTCGCGTTAATAATCCCAGCTTCCTGGCTACATTGCCCGAATGGACATCGAGCGGGCAGGAAAGGATTGAAGGAGATATTGATTTCCACAGGCCAAAATCAACACCCTTATTGTCTTTTCTGACCATCCACCTTAAGAACATATTTATTCTTTTAGCCGCAGAACCATTTAACGGATCAGAAATGTGTCTCGAAGTCCTTTTCTCATGAGGTAATTCGAAAAACAGGCATTTAAGTTTATGAATAGCTGGCTGCAAAGAATCTTCGGTCTTGTTTTCATTGAAGATGCCTTCTAATCCCTTCTTTGTCTTATATATATGATTTAGTGCTTTAATGAAGTAAATCAGATCGATCGAATTAAAGGTCCTGTGAATGACTCCTTGAATTTTTTCCAAATCCTGGCAATTATGGTGCAAAACAAAATCATAAGGTGAATTATCCAGGAATGCCATCATTCGTCTTGCATTTCTGAGTATTGAGGCACGGTTGCCCCATGCTATTGTAGCTGTCAGGAAGCCTGAAGTTTCAATATCCTCCTTTGTTTTATAAAAATGTGGTATACTAACCGGATCATGTTCAATGAAATCCGGTCTATTATACTTTTCTACCTTCTCATCCAGAAAATCTTTCAGTTCTTCTTTTTTTAACTTCATCTTTTAAGTTCGTAAAAAACAATCACAATCTCACCTTGTTAAGTTTTAAAATGATTTTTCCCCTGTACCT
>JBGPAO010000448.1:0-3196 GCA_041480755.1 Bacteroidia bacterium | reverse complement strand
ATTAATTTAAATAAACGTTCTTAATAAATTGTTAAATTGCTTAATTGTTAAACTGTTATCGTTAATAGTAATATTGGCGTACTATAATTTAACCATTTAACAGTTTAGCAATTTAGCAGTTTAGCCATTTAACTATTAAGCAATTTAGCCATTTTTATATTCTTTGTTCATTATTTCATCTACACCAGCTATAATCTCATTTCTTAGTTTTTTCAATGCCGCAATTTGTCCATTTTTAAAGCTTGTAAGAAGATCATATTTCCACATAGAGCGCAGTTTTTTAAACCAGAGAAACCAGGTGTGCGCGAATAATCCCATGGGTATCAGCGTGACGAGATATATCCATTTTATCCAGCCGGGTTCAACAAATATCCATGCCAGGATGAAAAGTATCAGGTACCAGATAGGGAAAATAATCAGTCCCACGACAAATTTTACAGTGCTGTGGAATTGCGGATCCTTGAATTTCTTTGTGACAAGTAATGGAATCCGGTATGGAATAATATTATTAATCAATCCGTAAAGGAAAAGTGGAAATGTTATCAGCAAACCAAGTGATAAGGGAACCAACATGAGATATGAGTATCTGTTCTTACTGAACAGCCAGTCACGGAATCCCAGCTCCGTCAAACCATCAATATATCTCTTTACTTTTTCTGAAAATGGCCTTATCCGCTCAGGTTCCTTTTCTTCTGTTTTCTCCAGTATTCTTATCATTTCCCTATCAGCCATGAACCTGCTGTACAGATCTTTTCCCGGTATATTCTGTCTTCTCCGCATTGACTGGTTATAAATCGTCCTGAGGTTCATGTACGTATCATAGAATTCCGCTGAGCGGATGTCAATCATATATTTGCTTATTTCTTCAGAAAGCTTGCTGCGGATTGCATTTATAGCACGCGGACAATCTTCAAGATATGCTTTATAGAATTGGTTAACAGGTACAGGTTCTCCAAAATTCACTAAGATTTTCGAACGGAAATTCGCATATTTTTCATAATCCAATCCCACCGGAACGATCTGAATGCCATCCTCTTCGCCATATTCTTCCTGTGCACGGAATGCTATTCTGAAAACACCTTTCACGAGAGGGCGCAGCTGCCTTTTATTCCCATGATTACCTTCGGGCATAAGTCCAACAGGACATCTTTTCCTTGAAAGCACCCCTGTCGTGATCTGAAAAATTTCTTCATTTTTCCCCAGTTCACCTATACCATCACGCATACGATAAACCGGCAGCATTTTAAATAATGTGAGTAACTTGAGGATAAAAGGATTTTTAAAAGCATCACCACGTGCCAAAAAAAGAATATCTCCTCTGTAAGCATTTAGAACTACCAGTGCATCCATTACTGCATTCTCGTGATTAAGGGCAAAAATCACCGGGTTTTTCCTGGGGATCCGGTCTTTATTCACGACCTTTATTTTCCGGTAAAAAATGCGGGCACAAAAAACTTCAAACCAGTAAAAAAGAAAATACCCTATGGTAAAATCATCAATATTTTTTTTCTTTTTCAAAGAGGTATCAGATTAGCCTGTTTCACCATTAACATATCTGTCTAAATTAGAAAAATTATTTTTAACATTGAAGTTTGAGTATTTTTGATTGGCTAAATAATAACTGATGACAAAACCTGAAAACACATTTATTGAGATCGATCCAAAAAAAATAAATAAAAATATCTTCTCAATGATGGATGATGACTGGATGCTGATCACCGCCGGCAACAAGGATTCCTTTAATACAATGACTGCCAGCTGGGGTACAGCAGGAATACTCTGGAATAAACCTGTTGCAATATGTTTTATAAGGCCTCAGCGGCATACGTTCAGCTTTATGGAGAAAAGTGATTTTTACACACTGTGTTTTTTCTCTGAAAAAGAAAGACCAATACTTGATTATTGCGGATCCAGATCAGGCCGGGATACTGACAAGATAAAGGATACCGGGCTGAGACCTTTATTCACTGAAAACGGCGCCATTTATTATGAACAGGCAAGCCTGGTGCTTGAATGCAGGAAACTCTATTCTGCGAGACTGGAAGAAGAGAACTTCCTGGTAAAGAAAATCATATCAGCCAATTATCCGACAAAGGATTTTCATAAGTTCTATATCGGGGAGATAATAAAATGCCTTAAAATATAAATGCACTAAAATGTCTCAAAATAAGAAAGGCAGGGATCACAACTTTAATCAGGATCTCATTGAAAGAGTCCTCAAGCCTTCAAATCTGCAAGTAGAAGTATTTGACAATTATATTAATTATATCTGAAACAATTTAACAGTTTAGCCATTTGACAGTTTAACAATTTAACAGTTTAACAGTTTAACAGTTTAACAATTTAGCAATTAAACAATTTAACAATTAAATAATTATGAAATACAGATTATTAATCCTGGCTTTGGTGCTGGGATTAACGCAGATTAATGCACAGAACCTGCTTACCCCGCAGTGGAAATTTCAGACAGGTGATGATATTAACTGGGCTTTGCCGGAGACGGATGATTCCGGATGGAAAGAAATAATTGGCGGCGTTGCCTGGGAGAACCAGGGATATGAGAACTATGACGGATTTGCATGGTACCGCAAAAAGGTATTCGTCCCCTCTTCACTGAAAAAACAGGCCACTCAGCAGGAAGGATTTATACTGACTCTTGGCAGGATTGATGATGCTGATTACACTTATCTTAATGGCGAACTGCTTGCAAAGACAGGTGACCTGCCTCCTGATTATAAAATTGCATATGATAAGGAAAGGAAGTTTGTTATTCCCGTTTCAAAAATAAAATGGGACGCTGATAACCTCATCGCTGTAAGAGTTTATGACGGCGGAGAATTCGGAGGAATGTACACTCCCAATATTTCTCTCAAAATTGCAGGCGTTGAAGATTTTCTTATAATCTCTCCGGCATTTAAAGAGACAAACCGGATTTTATTGACACACGACCAGGTGATCCTTCCAGTAAGCCTGAAAAATACATCTTCTGGAAAGCTGAAAGGGAAGCTGGTAGTCCAGGTCAGCAATGATTTTAAGGAGAAGATAGGAGAATATACTGCCGATAATATTTCCGTATCCAAAAAATCAGTAACTGTTCGGGATATACCTCTTGGGAAACTACCTGCCGGATTTTATGCAGTATCAGTTTCATTCCAGGGTAATGAAGTCAATATGACCAAAAAGTTCAACTTTGGAT
>JBGPAO010000447.1:0-3206 GCA_041480755.1 Bacteroidia bacterium | reverse complement strand
TGAAGCATTTGCAATAAAAGATGGAAGAATCCTTGCCGTAGGGAAGAACCTGGATATCATGGATAAATTCCAGGCCGATAAGGAAATCGATCTTCTTGGTCATTATGTCTATCCCGGATTAATTGATGCACATTGCCATTTTTTCAGTTACGGTCTTTCACTGCAGACTGCCGATCTGACCGGGACAAAGTCTTTCAGCCAGATACTTGATATTATTCAGGAATACTCCCGGAAGTTCCCGTCTGAATGGATCATTGGTCATGGTTGGGATCAGAATGACTGGGAAATTAAAGAATTCCCTTCCAATGAAAAACTTGATGAATTATTTCCGGGTAAACCTGTTTTAATAACGCGCATAGATGGCCATGCTGCCCTGGCCAGCTCTGAAGCTTTGAAAAGAGCAGGAATTTCACCCGGAATGAAAGTCAGCGGCGGTACAATCATGACCATGAATGGAAAACTCACAGGACTTCTTGTGGACAATGCTATCGGACTTGTAAATAAAATTATACCCGAACCGGGCCAGAAAGAAAAGATGGCCGGACTACTAAAGGCCCAGGAAAATTGCTTTGCTGTGGGACTGACGAGTGTTCAGGATGCAGGACTTGACTACAACGATCTTAACCTGATCGATTCCCTTCAAAAAGCAGGATTGTTAAAAATGAGAATCTACGGTATGCTTGAGCCCGGCAGGAAAAATTTTGAAGAATATATGTATAAGGGGATCTACAAAACAGATCATCTTAATGTAAGATCCCTTAAGTTATATGTTGATGGCGCCCTGGGTTCACGCGGTGCCCTCCTTCTGGAGCCATATACTGATGATCCCGCTAACACCGGTCTTCTGACCACGGATCCTGATAATCTGATAAATTGGTGCAGGGAAGCATACAAGTATGGATACCAGGTAAATACACACTGCATTGGTGACAGCGCAAACCGGATAATGCTTCATATATATGGCGAAATCCTTAAAGGAGTAAATGACCAGAGATGGCGAATTGAACACGCCCAGGTGGTTCATCCGGATGATTTCAAATTATTCGGGAAATTTAATATAATCCCTTCTGTTCAGCCAACCCACGCCACCTCTGACATGTACTGGGCAGATGAAAGGCTTGGAGAAAACAGGCTGACAGGCGCATATGCATTTAAAAAACTGCTCGAACAAAACGGGTGGATCGCAAACGGCAGCGACTTTCCTGTTGAATCTATCAATCCTGTTTATGGTTTTTATGCTGCTGTTACCCGGAAAGACCTGGAAGGATACCCTGAAGGAGGATTTATGCCTGAACAGAGACTGACCAGGGAGGAAGCACTAAAAGCTATGACAATATGGGCCGCTAAAGCCGCTTTCGAAGAAAACGAAAAAGGAAGCATTGAACCCGGCAAGTTCGCCGATTTCATCGTCACCTGCACCGATCTCATGACAATACCTGATAAGGATATCCCCAACGTAAAAATAAGATTGACCTTCTCCGGAGGTGAACAGGTGTTTCCTTCTCCTCAGAAATAACAGGCAGTAGTAAAATCCTTATTAAACGCTAACACCGGTAGAAATTATTTACAACTTTATCGGTTTACCGGCCCAGAAATCTAAGATCTTTGTGTAGAAAATAAACTGGTATTTGGCCTGTAACAGGTCTGATTGGGCTTTTGTCAGATTATTCTTGGAGAGGTTATAATCCACGGAACTGACCATACCTACATCATACTTCTGCTGAGTGTGATTAAATGCCTCTTCCATGGATCTGACCGTTTCCAGGTTAGCCTGGTAATTTTCAAGTGCAGCATGAGCATCAGCATATGCCTGTTGAATACTTTTATACATGGTTTGTCTGGTCTGGTCAAGATTTACTTTTGCGTCGAGCATCGAAACTTTCGCCAGACTTATCCTGTTCTGAGTGGTAAACCTGTTAAACAACGGGATATCCAGGGAAAAAGATAGCTGCTGGTATCCTTTATCCTGAAGCTGATCCTGCCAGCGGTAAGGTGCGGTTGGATCCTCCGGGCTTACCGAAATTTCACTGTATAAAGTATAATAAAGATATCTTGCTGACAGAGATGGGAACCTGCCTCCCCTTGCTGCAGAAAGACCTTTCTCAAAACTGAGCAGGTTATATTCCGCACTTTTTACCACTGGCATTACCTTAAGCGCATCATTGTATATACTGTCAACCGGCCTCAGTGCACTTGCATCTGTAATATCCAGTTCAGGCATTACAATTGAAAACAGGTCCATTTCAGAAGGTTCAAGGTCCATAAACTGAATCAGATTAAGGTAAGATATCTCAAGTTCGTTCCTTGCACTGACCACACTGGCAGCTTCTCTTGCTTCCTGGGCCTGAATTTCATACAGATCTCCCCTTGAAAGATTGCCCACGTCAACCAGTCTTTGATTCTTTTCAACCTGGAGCCGGGTTATTGCAAGCTGATCTTCCGCTATCTTCAGTAATTCGGTATTTAGCAGGATCTGTAAATATGAACCACCAATCGAAATTGTAATATTGTTTTTCAGATCTTCTACATCCTGCATTCTTGCCATAAGGCTAAAACGATTCTGGCGGATAGTAAAATAGTTTGATAATCCTGCAAATAAGTTCAGGCGGCTTTCAATTCCAATATTGCCATCATTAAAAGCCTGGTCAACATATTCATAAGTATCAAAATTGGGAGCACGTCCTTTATTAAATGTGTAGTTGCCGAATGCATTTGCCGATGGCAGAGCCTGGGACCTGGCGGTAAGAAGGTTACTTTCAGCAGAGCGAACAGCTAATTTCTGCCTCTGGACCTGCAGGTTATTATCATGGGCAAAGTTAATACAGTCCTCAAGTGTCCATTGCTTCTGAGCGTTTACACACCAAGCCTGGAGAATAATACAAAATGAAACTACGACTGACTTAAAATTTACCATTGCCAGAAAATTATATTTAAAACCACCCGTAAAACTATCTCCTCTTCCTTTTCCGGTAAAGGACCTGTATATATTTTGCATTCTCGAGCGGAGTATATATCTGCATTATCTCCCACTCTTTATCATAGCTTTCAATAGCTTTTTTCAGTCTGTAAATCCTGGCAAGCGAATTATGAACCTCATCATCCTCCTTTGTAAGCTCATCATCCACTTCCCATGGGAATGACACTACCCTGAAATTATATTCAATCTCCTCATCACCGACCCTTAAAAGGATGCTTGCAATCTGGTC
>JBGPAO010000446.1:0-3208 GCA_041480755.1 Bacteroidia bacterium | reverse complement strand
ATTTCCAAAATGCAGCACTCTTTCAAGGAAACCCTGGTTATCAGTAAACATGGAATCTATTGCAGTGTTATTTCCGGGAACGTATATTTTAACATAAACCCGGGGTATGACTTCATTTTCAGTTGATTTTACTGTAGCCCTGAATGTAACATCTGAGGATAATGTATTTGTGCAGACAAGGACTGAAATGAACAATAATGCCAGAAGTTTGGTAATGGAAGTTTTCATGACGTAATATTTAAAAGTTATTATTTTTTTAGGATCTTTCTGGATATAAATTCTTTATCTGTTATAAGATTCAGAATGTAAATGCCTGATGCATAGTCTTCCAGTTGAATTGTCTCGTGGATAGTTATTGATTCTTTACTAAAAGTGTTAAAGTAAACTTCCTGTCCGCTTATATTATAAATTCTTACCTGAATCAATCCGTGATCATTGCCCGTCAAATTAATATTTATTTCATCGGAAAATGGAATAGGGTATATTTTAAAGCTGTAATCTTTTCCTGATTGTATTATATCTCCCAGGTAAAAATTGTGCTCTCCGGGGGTTGGATGATCAAAAATCATCCAGCCACCGGTGGCATCCGGGTATCTCGCAAATGAACGGTCCGAATCTACCAGTGAAAAGGAAACTGAATCAAGGAGAATCATATCCTCCTCTAATTCCTGGAACAATCCTATCTCCTCCCCGTCTTTATCTATTTTCAGACCGATATGCAGAATTCCCTGTTCGGGCTGATCATCTGCCCAGAGGATGAGGAAATCACCTGATTGGAGAGTGGTGGAATCCGGATAAGTTTCGGGGATCTTCCATAAGTCCGGAATAGTCAACTTATCAGTAATATATAAACCACCGATATCAATGGCTTCCTGACCTGCATTAAACAGTTCAATCCAGTCATCTCTTTCACCAAAGTTATCTCTGATTGAACCAGAGTTGCCGGGAAGAAATTCATTTATTCTCAGACCGGATATTGGTTCTGTTTTCTCTATCACAGCTGCGATAGTAATGTCGTTTTCGGGAATAACATCCATTTGTGGTGAATATATCTCAGAAGTATCATTAATTTGCCATTTTTTGAATTTATAACCCTGTTCTGTCAGGATATTCAGATTTACAGGTATTCCTTTATAAAATTCTATTGTAAAAGGATTTTTTTCAAGAGGTATTTTGTTCAGCAGGATATATCCTCCTTCGCCTGTTTGCAGAGTCAGCGTTATTTTGTCAGAGTCCTCTATTCCAAAAGTCTGCTTCAGATGCCTGATGGCATAATAAGGACGGTTATAGGCAAAATCCCGCATACCCTGTACATTTTCTTCCCAGACTGACATTGAATAAATTCCCCCCTCGTCCCCCCATCTTTCAATATGCCTGGGCATTTCACTGACAAGGTTATTTCTCAGGCTGTCGATTATTCTTACAACTCTTTCAGGAGAATAAGTTGTATAAACATTACTCAGGTATATACTCACAAACCGTTTAACGAACTCTTCATTCTGCGTAAGTTTTATAAACACACGTGTTGCCCATGGGGCTTTTTGTCCTATATTGACATAATCTTCGATATCAGGATCCAGAGCTTTAGTGAACATATTGGTTGTCACGGGGGCCCACTGGAAACCATTGAATCCGAATTCGGTGTCAAACAGCATCCATCTCCATTTCCCATCCTCTGCCCTGGATCTCCATAGTCTGTGATTGTTTGCCGGCCAGTCAATGTTGCAGGAATAAATCTCAACGATCATATAATTTATAAATTCTTCTATATCAATCATTGATGATGCTGCCTGGTAATTCTCTTCCGAATCCAAATCATTTTTTTCAAGGAAATTCATCAGTTCAGTATACAAAACACTGTCTCCTGCAACAACTTCATTGTGTTTTATTATATCGACACTATCTCTGTTAACACCATACAGGACCTCACAATAATCTTCATTATGTTTATCCCTGATGTTGAGTATTCCCCAGTATTCGCCGTTCAGGTAAATGACCGCCGGTTGATAGGATTGATAATCAAGATCCATCTGGTTTTCAGGAATAGTGTGTATTAATGCATCCCGGAACATGGTGCCCCGCCAGTCACCACTCCAGTCATTAGCACCATTCCGTAAAATAAAAGACTTATAGATATCATTATCCCTGCCGGGTAATAAACGATAATGTATTTCTCCATCACCATACCGTTCTCTGGCATGTATTGAAAAAGATTTTTGAGCCCTTCCCCTGCTTGTACCTCCGAATATTTTAATGCCGGCATTCATGTTAAACGCCTGTAAGCCCCCTGAATCGAAATATTCAAATCCACATGGTCTTTCCCAGTCTTCGTTATAATTAATATATATGCCGGAATCCGGATCCCATAAATTCATCGGATCTGTCGAAATTGAAAGTACCGGGAGATCATGATCAGGCTCATTGATGAAATACGTCTGGGTGATTATCTTTCCAGGCAGCATATTTTTCTCATAGATAATTGCCCTGACAACAGTTGTCTTGTCAATGTTAAAAGGATCGCTGTACTTTGATGAAGTACTATCTGGCTCTGACCCATCAAGCGTAAATCTTATTTCAGAATCGGGCTTATCAGCTGATATATTCACCTCTAAAGACTGACTGTAAAAGCCTCCTTCCGGAGAAAATACAGGTAGAGAAGAGATTCCGTATATTCCGGGATAAATATTCGAATCTCCCGGAGTGGGGGTCTGAAAGAAATACCAGGTAAGATCCCCGGCAACTCTTCCTGATGATATATCGGAATATTGCTGAGGATATGTTACACTATCAATTACATTCCCCAATGCATTGAAAATTCCAATCTGCTCGCCCCATCCATCAAGTTTGAAATTGGTATGCAAGCCTGCATTATTACCGTCAGCCCAAAATAGTAAATAACCATAAGGATTTATTTCTGTTCCCGGAGGGACAAGCCATTTTTTTGGATTGGATAAATTATCAGTGATATAACAGCCTGACAGATCAACTGCCACATCGCTGTTATTGTATAGCTCAAACCAGTCAGAATAGGACTGATACCCGGGATCCAGGTTGAAGAAAGTATTAAAAGCCAGGAATTCATTGATCATTATTTGTCCGGAGGCCGGTAAAGTATCCATGCCAGATAAAACAGCAAGACAAATCGAGAAAATACTTAATAACCTGGCCCTCAATCGCTTTATTTTAAATATAAACTGATATTTAATTT
>JBGPAO010000445.1:0-3217 GCA_041480755.1 Bacteroidia bacterium | reverse complement strand
GCATTCCATGACCACCACAGGTTGTTTGCTATTTCCTTCAGGGATGACAGCTTGTCAGGTACATCACTCTGAACATATATATCCTTCCACACAGGTATCTGGTGTGGTTTTCTGACCTGCAAACCCGGCGCCTCAACAAACTGTGCAAATTCCCTGGGTTCTTCTCTTCTGATACTGCTGTGTTCAAGGGCAATTTCGTATGCATCAAAATAATGTTTGACA
Source organism: Bacteroidia bacterium (assembly GCA_041480755.1). Taxonomy (GTDB): domain Bacteria; phylum Bacteroidota; class Bacteroidia; order Bacteroidales; family SM23-62; genus LJUQ01. The sequence goes on along the minus strand of JBGPAO010000445.1, from coordinate 2,995 downwards.
AGATTGTCCCACATTGCTATCCTTGAAATCTCGTGAGCTTTTATCCGGGCTTCCTTTATTTCATCATCTGAAAGGCCAATGAATTTTCGAATAAAATCCCTTATTTCTGTAACTACTTTGGCTTCATTATCATCAGTTCTCTCAATGATTGCTATGCCATTCCCCGGATTCTTAAAGTACTCTTTAACCCAGAGACCAAATCCTGAAAGCGAGGTGGTGACAGTCGGTATGGAAAACATAAGGCTTTCAAGCGGAGTATATCCCCACGGCTCATAATATGAAGGAAATACTGTAAGATCAAAGCCGATCAGCAGGTCATAATATGAAAGGTTAAAGATGCCATCGTTGCCATTCAGGTAAGATGGAGCAAAAATGATCTTAACACTGGCATTCTGTGCATTTGTCAGGTCATTGTTCTTAATGCTCTGTAATACAGGATCGGTCGATGGATAATGCAGGGAGTGCGTAAGGTACCTGTCAACCCCGTTTACAGGCCCGTTATTATACAATATATCAATAAGATCCTGTCTTGGTCCTTTATGGTAAGCCGGCATAAGGATAAAAGCAACACATTCTTTAGCGAGGGTATTGTTTTTATTCATCTCCCCGAGAGAGTTAATAAAAATATCAACACCCTTATTCCTGAATTCATATCTTCCGCTATTTGCAATAAAAATGCAATTATCTGCAAGCGAATATCCAAGGATAGCTTCCGCAACTTTCTTAAGTTTTGATCGGGCTGCCGCTCTTTTTTCCTCAAATTGTTCTTTTGAAGGAACAAAGGAATCCTCAAATCCGTTAGGTGTAACAATATCCACATCCTTCCCAAGGAAGAAAGAACATTCCCTGGAAGTAATTTCACTTACAGTTGTAAAGACATCTGCTTCGGCAGCCGTCAGCTTTTCAAGCGACTGTTTAGCCACAACATTGAATTCACGTGAAATCTGGACCGGATTGTATTCTTTCATCTTTCCGTACAATGGCCTGTTATTGCCTGCAATACATCTGCCAAGCACAGTCGCATGTGTCGTAAATGAAGTTGCGATCCATGGTGCGAATTTTTCAATGTACAGGACCCCTATACCGGTCATCCACTCATGGAACTGGGCAATTATATTATGACGGTCGCGGTAGAATGATGTAAAGCTTTCTATAACTTTTCCTGCAGCATAGCCAAAAAGAGCAGGTTCGACATAATCCCACTGCCCTGTAATACTGTCGAGTTTATAAGTCTCCCAGAATTTGGCAAATATCTCATTCTGCTGGCCGTAATAAGGAGTGAAATCTATTAAGAATACAATTGGTTTCCCTGCTATATTCCATCGTCCTGTTTTTACTCTTAATCCTTCATTGGCTGCAAGAATTTTCCAGTCACCAAAAAGGGTTTCATCAGGAATGAATTCCGGGTTTGTGACATCTTCCCTCCAAACATCAGGTCCGATGAGTATATAATTATCCCCAAGTTCATTTACAATATTCAGCGCCTTAGTTGAGATTACAGTATGAATCCCTCCGACCTTGTTACAAACCTCCCAACTGGTCTCAAAAACTAGTTCAACATTCATTATAAGAAATATTGGTTCAGATTATTATTAAGATGTTTCTATTTGCTTTTTTTAGCTTTGACAGGCTTTTTAGATTGAGTCTTCCTGACAATTTTTGTTTTAATTTTAGACGCAGACTTCCTTATGGATTTCTTTTCCCCGGGTGACTTTTTCTTAAGGTTATCTATCTGGGCTGTCTGCTGATCAATTATTGATTCTTTTTCCTTAATAAGATTATTCAGCTTGGAGATCTCGTTTTGAGTATCCCTGTCAGGAATAAAACGATTGAGCCTGATCTCAAAATCGCTTAAAACATTCATGTAATTCATAAATGCGTCATATGGGGTATCATAAGGATTGAAATAGGCGTGTACGGCCCCGTCGGAAAAGAATTTTGTAGCCATATAATAAAAATGATCACTGGCCTGAAGATATTCCCAATCCTTTTTTATCGCAGCATCTTCACAACGGCAGACTTTATCCGTCAGATCATAAAGCTTGTCAAGTGCTGCAACCTGAAGTTCATTTCCGTGCCAGGCTGTTATGTCGCGCTCTTCGTCGGCCCATGAAATGGGTGAAGGGATACTGATTGCAGAAACAGGCTGAAGAAAATCTGTTACTTCTGTCGGAGTCATGAACTTGTACGGCGTCTTTTTCAGGACTGAGCCGGGCATGTGTTGAAGAAAATCGAATATCCCGGTATTTTTATGATTGTGTTCACCAAATGTTTCATAATCAAGAAAAACATTTATCAATTCGCTTTTGGGAGCAAGCTTATTTAGCCATGAGGCATATTTATCAGCGGTCAATGGCCATTCTGCCCAGTTGCGGTTTGAGAACCTGAAGGCGATATCATCGCTCAGTACAAAATTCCTGAGAAGCACTTTCAGACGAGGGTTAATGGAATTGCAGTACAGAAAGTTGGGGCTCTTCCATCCCAGAACGTGTTTGGCTCCCTCCGTAAGCATCGATTTAAATCCCATATCAGCTACCCATGAACCGATCTGGTCGGAATATATTAATTCAGTGTTCCTGAATGATGTCGTTTCAACTCCAAGAAACTCCTTTACCATAGCCTTGTGGGCAATCACCTGGTGTTCAAATTCACTTCTTGTTTTGATTGATGCCAGGGAATGCGACTCAGTTTCTGCAAGGAATTCCACCATTCCGGTATCTGCAAGTTTTTTAAATGATTCCAGCACTTCAGGTGCATATAGGCGGAACTGGTTTATTACCAGTCCCGTCAGGGAAAAAGTCACTTTAAACTTTCCCTTGTTTTTCAGGATGAGATCGAGCATGATTTCATTGGCAGGGAGATAACAATTCTCTGCCACTTTTCTCATGATGGATTCATTCGAGAAATCATCATAGTAATAATGGTCATGACCCAGGTCAAAAAACCTGTATCGTTTTAGCCTGAATGGCTGATGTACCTGAAAATAAAAGCATAT
>JBGPAO010000444.1:0-3224 GCA_041480755.1 Bacteroidia bacterium | reverse complement strand
ATTTCACTCAATCTGACAATATAAGAGCGATGTATTCTTATAAAATCTTCGGGGGCAAGATGGGATTCAAAATATTTCATTGTTTTCTGTTTCAGGAATTTACTGTCTTTAGTAAATATCATAACATAATCATCTTCCGCCTGTATATAACGTATTTCATTGACCGGTATGACATGTATTTTTGATCCGGACCTGACAACCACCCGGTGAATTGTTTCCCGCTGTTTATCGATATGTTCCAAAAGTTTATCAGTAATATTAATATCCCCTGAAGTAATTCTTTCTCTTGCTTTTTTTATAGCCTCCAGGAATCTTAAACGACTATATGGCTTTAACAGATAGTCAACTGCATTATGTTCAAATGCTTTTAGTGCATACTGATCAAAAGCTGTTGTGAAGATTATAGCCGGAATATGATCAAGAACTTCAAGCATTTCAAAACCAGTGAGCTTGGGCATCTGAACATCAAGGAATATGAGATCGGGTTTCAACTCATTAATAGCTTTTAAACCTGAGAAGCCGTCCTCAAACTCACCAATGATTTTAATGTCTGCATGATCTTTCAGGTAATCACGTAAGAGATCCCTTGCCAGTTTTTCATCTTCAACTATAATTGCTGTAATCATTTCATTATTTTATTTGAGGTATTCTAATAATTACTTCAAAATAATTATCCTGTTTGTTGATTTTTAACAGGTCCAACCTGTTATAAATTAATTGTAGCCTTTTCTCAACATTTTTAAGCCCAAGCCCTGCACCTGTCCTGCTTTTATTTGCAGGATCATAATTGTTCTTCAACCGTATCTCAATATAATCACCGGCACCCTGACATAAAAGAGTAATCACAACAGGGACAGTACTCTCATAAACCCCGTGTTTAATTGCATTTTCCACAAGGGGTTGAAGTATCATATTTGGAACCCTGGCAAGCATGCATACATCGTGTATTTTCTTCTCAAATATAAGCTTATCCTCAAACCTGGTCTTTTCAATATTCAGGTATAATTCAATGTTTTTTAGTTCATCAGCAAAAGTTGTCTCTTCACGTTGTCCGTATTTTAATGCGTACCTTAAGAAATCAGATAACTGGATGATCATTTCCCGGGCTTTCTCAGGATTGCTGATCGTCAACGAACTGACTGAATTCAGGCTGTTAAAAAGGAAATGAGGATTCATCTGTGATCTCAGGACATTCAATTCGGATTCCCTTACCAGCAGGTTAAGTTGTGTCTCATTCAGTTTCTTCTCCTGCAATGCCCTGTAATAAACCAACAGATGATACAATAATACTGATGCAATGAAGTAAAGCGCACCTACCAGGACCCTGACAAAAAAAGAATCATTGAGGAATTTGAAATATTCTTCATTTCCGCTGAATAGCATTTTTAAAATGAAATACCCTATGAAGAGCCAGGAAAGAAGAATAATTATTCCAAGAACCAGGTAAGTTATAAGTCCATAAAAGGTAATTTTACCTTCCGGATTATTATATCTGACAGGATACCAAATAATTACAGCGATCAGGGCAAATAGACCATTATAGACCAGGCTGTCTGCCGCCGCTACAATTGCAGGCAGATCATAAAAAATAATTCCTGCCAGGAAGTGAAATCCTGATATAAGGAACCATGTCAGTAAGTAAATATATACATTTTGTTTCCGCTCAAAAATCGGATTTGACATCGATAGTGAATTTAAAAGCCTTCAATATCTCCACCTCCAAATATGGTAATACCTTTAATGACCAGTTCTTTGCTGGGATCCCTGACATCATCAGGTCTTGGCCGGCGTTTATCTGAAAACCCCCCGAAAACTGAAGAAACTTCAATTTTAATATCCCAGCTGGTTGGAACAATCAGCTTTGTCCCTCCAAATATGGCAAAAATATCCAGGACATTTCTTCCTTTTGCCAGGTTAGCAGATCTTAAATCGATCTTTGATCCGCCGAAAATTGCGGTAATTCTTCCACCTTTAAAATTCTGGGATGTGACCACCCTATCACCCCCGCCAAATATTGAACTATCATCTATGAAGTCAATGCTATTTTCGATGGATATCCGCTGTGGTCCCCATCTTCTTGTGATCAATAATAGGCCAATTGCAACCAGAACAACCGGCCAGAATAGTCTGTGAAAGTTAAAAGGAATATCCCATACATGAGGAATTAAAAAGAATGCACCAATACCGATAAGTATAAAACCGGCAAGCCTTTTCTCATGTGACATCAGGAGGAATAATCCTATCAATATCAACAAACCCTGCCATGAAAATAAAATGCCGCGTAAATTCCAGGGCAGCCAATTGAAATTGATTGCAATAAGTAATAATCCCACACAGATAAGTACAATACCTATTATTGCTCTTTTGTTATTTTTGAGTTCGTCCATTGTTATACTCCTTTCTTATTTCTTATAAAAAAATTTCTGAATCAAAAGTATACCATTCCCAAAATCTCAGGAACATATTATCGGCGAACTCAGGAAAAATACCGGTAAACAGAAGAAAAATCAGTATTTGATGGTAACTCCAGGGTTAATTGGTTTAATATAAAATTGTTAAATTGTTAAATTGTTAAATTGCTTTATGGTTAAATAATATACGCTAATAGAAAATTAAACGATAACAATGTAGCAATTAAGCAATTTAGCCATTTTCCAATACTCATTGGTCCATGTTTTTTTCTGGGATATCTTTTGTTATTCCACGGTAAAATCAATCGGGATCCCGAGTTCTTCGTATAATTTCCGCCTTGCTGCCTTATCTGATTTCAGGATTTCGTGAGCTGCCATTGCCACATCAACCGCGTCAGCTCTGGGAACTACAATAACACCATCACCGTCTGCAACAACAACATCCCCGGGATTTATAAGTACGTCTCCCACTACTATAGGTTTATTTACAGATTCAACCTCATTTCTGCCTGGCCGTATTCCTCTACCGCGTTTCGCAAGATTCATATATACAGGTATCCTTTGCTTAATAATCTCATCTGTATCTCTTACACCACCGGTCGAAATCAGCCCTACCATACCCTTTTTTGTCCAGCCCATCGTATTATTCGATCCGGCTGTACCTGTGTCCCCATCACCGGTATTATCAATTACAACAACGGATCCCGGCCGGATAGAGTCTACAAATGGTTCGGGAGAAATTTTCCAGTACCACTCACCTACCCATTTCTCATAATCTGCTTTCGGAAGATCGGTCGGGAACTTCCGATTTGT
>JBGPAO010000443.1:0-3236 GCA_041480755.1 Bacteroidia bacterium | reverse complement strand
TTATGAAAAGTAAAATTTTATCATTATTAGTCATTACACTTTTTGCAGTTTCTAACCTTTCAGGGCAGGTTTCCTCAACTAAAGCCAGTCCTTTAGGCAAATGGATATTTGAGGCCCCGTATGCACCTGAAGGGTTCACTACGGGAATTATTGATGTATCATTTGCAGATAATAAATATTCTACAGCCATTTCCTTTGCCGGAACCGACTACATAATCCCGGGAGATAAAACAAAGGTTGAAAACGATTCTGTAACATTCGTTGTGTTGGTTGAGGGTAATGAAGTTACTGTAAACCTTAAGGCAGAAAACGATGCTAAAATGACAGGCAAGGCAGTATATTCTGAGGGAGAGATACCTTTAACCCTCACAAAAGATATTCCGGTAAAATAGAAAATTGTCATTTCATCCAGGAAGCTTAAATTTATCCCCTTCCCCCTAAAGGGGGTTCATTCATTTTGCCCCCTTTTGCGGATTCAGTGGTATAAACGCACAAGATTTTATTTCTGAATGTTAGTTTATAATTTATGAAAAGAACTTTAGTCTTTTTAACTGGTTTGTTTTTCCTTGTCCATCCCCTGCAGGCACAGATAATCAATAAAGTGCCTCTCAGTGAAAGGACTACAGGATACAAAATAGATGTAAAACTTGATACCGACGCAAAAACTGTGAGCGGGAACATGGAGGCATTCTGGGTAAATAAATCTGCTGACACGGTTCCTGATATCCGGATGCATCTCTATATGAATGCTTTCAGAAGTAATAAGACAACTTTTTATACAGAGTCAGGGAATAGCGGCTGGGAAATGGCTCCAGGGGAGAAGGATCAGGATCTGGGCTGGATCGAAATCAGATCTTTTGAGAATAAAAATGGTGTTGATCTGATGCCTGGGATGGAGTATATCAGTCCGGATGACGGTAATAAAGAAGATTGGACTGTTTTGAAAGTCACGCTTCCTGAACCAGCTATGCCCGGGGATACTGTATATGTGAAAGTAAATTTTGAAACCAAACTTCCCTCAAGCATAAGAAGGACCGGATTCAGTGATGACTTTTATTTTGTAGCGCAATGGTTCCCGAAATTCGGAGTCTATGAACCGGCCGGTATGAGATATTCAACAATTGGAGGCTGGAACTGCCACCAGTTTCATGCTAATTCAGAGTTTTATTCAAATCATAGCGTTTATGATGTAACTGTTACACTGCCTGCTGACTATGTTACAGGCAGTGGCGGAATGATGATTTCAGAGACAGTCTATGGGGAGTTGAAAACGCAGGTTTTCCGTGCTGAAGATATTGTTGATTTTGCATGGACAGCATGGCCGGGATATGCAGTATTTACAGATAAATGGAAACACGTAAATATTACCCTGCTAATTCCTAAAGACAGAGTTAACCAGGTCGAAAGGCAACTTACAGCTGTAAAATACGCGCTGGAGTACCTTGATGAAAATGTCGGACCATATCCATGGCCTCATCTTACTTTTGTCGATCCACCTTCAATAGGTTCAGGAGCAGGAGGGATGGAGTACACAACACTATTTACCTCTGAATCATCGTATTTCATGCCTTCATTTTTCCATATGCCGGAAATGGTTACTGTTCATGAATTTGGTCATGCCTATTTTATGGGAATCCTTGCCAGCAATGAGTTTGAGGAACCATGGCTTGATGAAGGAGTGAATTCGTACTGGGAGGAAAGAATAATGGACCATTACTACGGGAGCAATTCAGGAAGATTAAACCACAGGTTGCTGAAAGTATCTGATAAATCCACTGCCAGGCTTGCTTATACAAGATCTCCGGCAAGGCAAGCCATCAGCAATAATGAATATTCCTGGAATTATCCCCACGGTACCTATAGCATGATGTCGTACCAGAAGACCGCTACCTGGCTTCATACCCTGACAGGTATTATAGGTGAAGAAACAATGAATGACGTTTTCCGAGAATATTACAGTAAATGGGCTTTTAAGCATCCTTCAGGAAAAGACTTTGTAAATGTTGTTAACGAGATAGTAAAGCGGGAACACGGGGACCGTTTCGGACTGGATATGAACTGGTTTTTTGATCAGACATTGTATGGAACCGGCATATGCGATTATAAAGTTTACAGAATCAACAACCGCAAATACCACAAGCCGACGGGTAAAGCAGATACTTCTGATGCTATTCGGGAAATCTGGACTCATCCCGATTCTCTTTATACTGCCACAGCCCAGCTTGAGAGAACAGGGGATGTAGTACTTCCGGTTGATGTGCTGATACATTTTACCAACGGGGATGAAGTTCTCGAAAAATGGGATGGGAAAGAGAGGTATAAAGACTTTGAATATACTGGTTACAGGGAAATTCAGTGGGTTAAGATAGATCCCGAATTTAAGATAAGGATGGATGTCAATTACATTAACAATTCCCTGACAACCGAACCTCATAAGGCTCCCTTGCATCGCCTGATCAATAAAATGCTCTCTTTTATTCAACTCTACCTTAGTCTTATGTTACTGTAATTATGATCAATATGAAGATATTCAGCTCTCTGGAATCAGGTTTTGCCCGTGCACTGAAATCACGGAAAGGTGTTTTGATACTCTGGTTCTCAATGTTTATACTGGTTCTGGTCTTTATTTACCCTTTAAGAAGTTCATTAAATTCTGCTTTTGGCAGAAGCATGATTACTGATAAGCTTGCCAATGGATTTGATATCGAGGTTTTTGCCGACCTGGGATCAACCTTGAAGAGCCTCATATCGTTTTTTGCTGCCGGCTTTTTATTTGTTTATCTTATCGGATTTGTGATGAACGCTTTCCTTACAGCGGGCTTATTTGGCAGTGTGAGGAAAGAGAGCGGAAAATTCTCATCACAGGAATTCTTCAGGTCAGCTTCAAAAAACTTCTGGTCATTCCTGATTATTTCACTGATAATTGATGTTATAATATACTTTTTTGCGGGCTTATTTATAGGAGTACCTCTTGCTATCGTGAGCTTTTCAGAAACCATTTCCGAAAAAGCCGCATTTTCAATTGTGATTATTGCCATAGCTTTTTATTTGTTGTTATTGCCAGTGTTTCTTCTTGTAGCAGATTATGCAAGAGCGTGGAAATCAGCAAACGAAAATGAATCAGGTTTCAAAGCAATTGGTGTGGGGTTCAGCCGTACTTTCAAAAATTTCTGGCCGGCATACATAATGATGATACTTCTGATTTTAGCTCAGGTAGTACTTGGAATAATTATTAT
>JBGPAO010000442.1:0-3288 GCA_041480755.1 Bacteroidia bacterium | reverse complement strand
GGTGAGATTTTACTGTGTAAATATACAGCCATACACCGGCTTATGTATTACATAACTTTGGAAATAAGTTACATTATTCACACATTTTGAAAGAATTAATCACTCAATGCCCATGCAGAAAATGTGTGAATAATGTAACTTAAATCTGTAATTGTATAACATTTATTTGTTTAAATGCCCATAACTTTCGTAAAACAATTTTAGAATCAAAATAAAATGGCAATCAAAACAGAATTAATAGAAAACTGGAATGAAGATATGGATCGGGCCATTCGTGAACAGGACGTGCTGGAACTCAGAAGCCAGCTTGACGTCGTCCATAATTTACTGGATAAGGCGATCCGAAATCCTAAAAGGATACATTGGAACAGGAAAGCACTTTAAAGTAAATTTCCATATCTCTAAATAAGATTTTATTTTAGAAATTTTTGTACAATTAAATACATAAATTATGAAAAAAATGAGAATGAGTTTAATCATTATTTTAAGTGCAGCTTTGATTTTATCAGGCTGTGCGTCAATGAACAGAACCCAGAAAGGAGCAGCTGTTGGAACAGCAACGGGTGGAGCCATGGGAGCGGTGATTGGCAGGGCTTCAGGTAATACTGCTCTGGGTGCAATTATTGGAGCCGCAGTAGGAGGTGCTACAGGCGCTGTAATTGGCCATCAGATGGACAAACAGGCTGAGGAAATAAAGAATACTGTTCCCGATGCAAAGGTTGAACGTGTAGGTGAAGGAATCGTTGTGGAATTCAGCAGTAAAGTTCTTTTTGCATATGACAAATCGAATCTGTCGGATGAAGCTAAAACCAGCCTTAATAAACTGGTTACAGTTCTGAACAATTATCCTGATACGGATATTGAATTGCAGGGACATACCGACAGTAAGGGAAGTGAGGAATATAACCAGGCCTTATCTGAAAGACGGGCTAATTCAGTGTCAAGTTATCTGGTCGGTAAAGGTATTAATAACAGCCGACTTACAATTAAAGGCTTTGGCGAAACTATACCAAAATATAGTAATGATACGGCAGATGGTCGCACCCAGAACCGCAGGGTTGAGTTTCTGATCACTGCAAATGAAAAAATGAAGGCTGAAGCTGAAAAAGCAGCATCTAATTAATCAAATAATTTGAACCTTAATATATTTAAAATGAAAACAAAAATATTTTCTTTAATAGTGATTTTAATACTAACAGCATCTTTTGCAATGGCCCAAAGTGCAGATAAAGCAAAAATGTCCTTTGCCATTCTCGGCGGCGCAAATTTACAGAATTTGAACGGGAAAGATGCTAATGGAGACAAACTTACAAATGACCTGATCATTGGTTATCACGTCGGAGCCAATGTTCAGATACCCATTGCTCCGACTTTCTATTTTCAACCCGGATTACTATTTACCACAAAAGGAGCAAAAAGTACTATAGGTTCATTAACAAGCACTTACAGACTTTCATATGTTGAAATGCCGTTGAATGTGGTTTTTAAAGCCTTGCTGGGTAGTGGATATTTTATGATTGGATTCGGACCCTATATTGGTTATGGTATCGGGGGCAAGGTAAAAACTGAAGGCGGTTCTATAACCCTTAAGACAGATATAGAATTCAAAAAGGTAGTGGAGGCGGGTGATCCCTTAACAGTAACCTATTTTAAAGCATTTGATGCAGGCGGGAACATTTTTGCCGGATATGAAACAGCAAGCGGGATATTTTTCCAGCTGAACACACAACTTGGGATGCTTAAAATTAATCCTGAAGACAGACGAATTTCCGATGATCAATCATCAGTTAGAAATACAGGTTTCGGTCTTTCACTTGGGTTTAGGTTTTAATAATAAGTTTTAAACAAAAAAAGGCCGTCTTTAACAAACAGAGACGGTCTTTTTTTATGTGCGCCCGGCATGGGCGATAACTTTAGGGTGCAAGTCCCGAACGCACCCTGGCAGTGGGCTGTTGCTTTTCTTAATTATTTACTGTTTAGAAATCAGTTTGCCTGATTGAATGACCTTGCCATTACCAGTCACTTTGTAAAAATAAATTCCTGAAGGAAGATTACTTGTTTTAAAAGTGGTTGCTTGTCTGGTAATGATTATATTCATTACTTCTTTTCCCAGAACATTGTACATCCTCAATTCAGCTTTGTTAATTTGCGATGCATCATTTATCATGATGGTGGTTGACGTGCTGAATGGATTCGGATAAATTGTAATCGCATCATTTTTTGCATCAATAGATGGAACGCCAACAGTTGTTGCACAATTGGAAGGTATCATAGTGGCAACAGCATTAACTGCTGTGGTTGTTAAAGCTCCTGCTGTTGTAAGCGCTCTGCCATTAAGGGTAACTCCTGTATTTATTGCACCCAAAGCACTGTTGTTACAAATTATCGTTCCGCAGAAAACCGAATAGTTATTTATGCTCACTGCGCCTTCAATTTTCCAATACACATTTTTTGCCTGTGCACCGTTAACCAACAGAACTTTCGAATACGTGCTTGTCGAAAGAGCACCGTTTATCTGGATAACAAATACTGCGTCGGCATTACCTTGTGCATTGAGGTAAAGTGAATCTGTAAATGTTGCTGCTGCGTTCATGAGGTAAGTATGTGGTGTAAGAACCAGGTTGTTTCCAAACTGTGCAGGATACAATAATTCAATATCGTAGGGTAGAGTGTTTACATAATTATATGCAATTAATAAATCGGCTGCACACTGTGCTGTAGAGCTATCCGGAATAGAATGAATAGTGCCTGTTACCAATAACGAATCGTAACCTGTAGCAGAGCCATTATTGCTGCCGATGTCACCAGTAACATTCGTTACACCCGAATTAGAAACTGCGCCATCAGAAGAAAATATTGCATAGCAAGCAACGGCACCAAGTGCAGGAGCCGTTGGTCCTGTAAGAACAGGACTTCCGCAACCGATTGGAGTATATGCCAACACTCCGTCAACAGTAATAGCCCCGGTAGTAGAAAGTGCTCTTCCTTCAAGTGTGTCGCCAGTGTTCATTTCAATTGCTGCATTGTTCGCAACAATAGTTCCCCTCATGGTAGTTCCTGAAGCCATGCTTACCAATCCTTCCACTTTCCAAAATACATTACATGCAAGCGCTCCATTAATCAATTTGATCTTTGAATTGGCGTTTGTGGAAAGAGGCCCCTGGATTTGAAAAATAAATACGGCATCTGAGTTTTCCTGTGCATCTAAAGTAAGGTCTAAGTTTAGCGTTGACGCACCGGAAATAGAGTACACACCTGCAATAAGGGTGTCCCCGTTTCCAAGCAAAG
>JBGPAO010000441.1:0-3303 GCA_041480755.1 Bacteroidia bacterium | reverse complement strand
TCAGAATAAAACAGGCAAAAACTATAAGTGTGTAGTCGGTCAGGATCGCTAAAAACTCAAGTCAGGTTACTTATATTGAAAACAGAAAAGTAATAACAATTCACTTAATTAAAAAAAAAATGTAAAAATTGTTTGAAATATAAGTTAAATTGATATATTTGTGATATCAAAATAATATCATAACATTTTAATTATGGAAAAGAAATATTCACCTTTTTCGGGTTACCTGATGGTAATCATCGAGTTCGTTTTGCTGGCAGCTGTTATATTCTCAGCTATACGCGGCATGATTCTTCCTGCGGTAGTAATGGGATTCGTTTTTATTTTTCTTGCAGTTGGATTTCTGATTGTTAATCCCAATGAAAGTTCCGTTCTGGTTCTTTTCGGCGCTTACAAGGGGAGCGTGAAAGACAATGGATTTTACTGGATAAATCCTTTTTTATCGCGAAAAAAGATCTCTCTCAGAGCCCGCAATATTAATTCTGAACCTATAAAGGTTAACGACAGAATCGGAAATCCGATCATGATCGGTGTTGTTTTAGTATGGCGTGTTCAGGAAACTTTCAAGGCAGCTTTCCAGGTCGATGATTATGAACACTTTGTGAACATCCAGACAGAAGCGGCTATACGGAAACTGGCAGGATTGTATCCATATGACAATTTTGAAGACCATGGAGCTGAAGTTACACTGCGCAGCGGAGGAGAGGAAGTGAATGTCCAGCTGGAAAAGGAATTGAGTGAAAGACTGAATATTGCCGGTGTGGAAGTGATGGAGGCCAGGATCAACTATCTGGCATATGCTCAGGAAATTGCCCAGGCTATGCTGAAACGCCAGCAGGCTTCTGCCATTGTGGCCGCACGTTTCAAAATTGTGGAAGGGGCTGTCAGTATGGTGGAAATGGCCCTTGATGAGCTGAGCAAGAAAGATATTGTCCATCTCGATGAAGAGAAAAAAGCTTCCATGGTAAGCAACCTGATGGTGGTTCTTTGCGGTGATAAGGAGACTACCCCGATTGTAAATACCGGGACCATCTATTAGCCTCTTAGGCAGTCAAAGGGAACAGGCGATATCTTACGCCATGGAAAAACTTATAGCCAGGAATACTGTTCCTGATCAGACTTAAAACAGGTTAAGTTATACCGGAATATGACAAAGAAAAAGTCATTTGCTTTAAGGATAGATAATAATATCATGTCGGCTGTTGAAAAGTGGGCGGCCGACGAATTTCGGAGTACTAACGGGCAATTGGAATGGATCATTTATAAAGCCTTAAAAGATGCAAAAAGGCTTAAAAAAGATATCACTTTATCACAGGAAGAATAGCATGATATAGGTTTGTGGAAAGTTTTAGAAAATGTTTTTTCTTATAAGGAGAACCAATAGCTAAATTTTATCAGGAATATGTTGTTTGGAAATACATTGCCGAGATATTTGTAAGAATCACCGAGTGATGCATTAGAATCACTATTACTGCCTGTCCTGCTACTAGACCACACGAGATAAATAAAAGAGCCAAGCCTGTATTCCCATTTGGCAACGAGATTAGAACGGAACTCGAAGAAATTGAAATTCGGATTTTGAACTGTATAATCAGAAGTCCCGTCATTATTCTCATCAAAACCAAAGGTGTTACCTGAAATATCGGGAATTGGAAGACTTACAAAACGTTCACTGAAATCTTCTGATTCAGGATCTGTAATGCGCTTGAAATCTGAATAAGCTCCCCGGGAAACGAATGGACTTCCGTAATACTGCAAAGACAACTCAGGAGTAAGGTTCAGATCAACCCTGAAAGTTAATCCAAGAGTTTTTTGTTCAATTGTGCCAAGTATATATCTTTTTTCAGATAAATAATCAGTTTCTGAAACATATTGAAGTGCATTATAATTGTCGGAATAATTTGCAGATAACCTTATTCTCAGAATATTTACGGGCCTGATTGATATTCCCGGTGTAACTTCCCACACAGCAGAGCAATTATTTCCATATTTTTCAAAACTTCCTTCAAGGGTTGCAGTTACTTTTTTCGAGGGGTCCGTCATTATTTGACCAAAAGTCATAATATTTCCAGGCATTTTCATATCGGGGCCTCCCCTTAAAATCCTTGTGTCAGTGGCCTTTGAGTGGAATATTAGATTCGCTCCGAATTTCCACTGGTTCCTGAATTCTGATTCAAAAGACAGATGTCCTCCTGAACCAAGATATGTCCCGTTAAAGTTCCAGCTGTTGAACTGTTCCAGGGTGACCTCGTAAGTCCTGAAAATCGAAACAGGCTGATTTACAAAATATGATATCTCGTTTCTATTGTTAATATAGTCTGCCTCTCTCATGTAACCCAGATCATTGAATTCAAGACCAGGTGAAAGCCATGAGACACCTGCCGAATAACGCCAAAATCCCTTTGAACCTTTCCCGATCTTCAGTGAACCTCCGAAACCACTCAGGCTGGTTTTAGTAGTGTCATAATCGAGGTAATCCGCACCGGGCCTTTGAAAATAACGTGCTGATGACTCCTGCAGGGCGGTAATTGCTTGTTCACTGCCATTTACCATACTGCCCAGCAGCCTCCCGTCAACATAAAACTCCTTATCCCTCCAATAGTGCCGTATATCAAAACCCCCGGTATATGCATTGTTGCTCAGAAATTCAAGGGAATTTTCATCAATAACCCGGTTTACAGAAGTAATCATACCGCCCACAAAAGTATTACCTGCTTTATATCCCTTCTGTATCCTCGCAACGGTATAACTTGTCAGCGGCTCAACTTTCATTCTGCTGGTGTTTCCTGATGTGTCGCTAAGTTTCACATATTCATTGGCTGTCAGGCTTTGTATAAGGCCGACTGATAATCCTTTGGACGTTGTTCCGCTGAACTTTACTGCGCTAAGTATAGTAGTTTTGTCCGGGGATTGTACGAAACGATTTTCATCGGGATATACCCCAGGTGAAGGTGAATGACCTATACGCCTGGAATAAAAAAGCGTCTGGTCATCAAAATCATAATCAAAGATGGTCAATCCTTCAAGGAAGAAAGGACGTTTTTCTTCATAAAATGTTTCAAAAGCAGTAAGGTTCATTACTGAAGGATCGGACTCGACCTGGCCGAAATCCGGATTAACTGTCAGGTCGACAGTGAAATTGCTTGATACTCCTATTTTCGCATCAAGGCCTGCATTTCCTCCCCAGAGTCTTCCGTTTTCAGCAAACGGGTTGCCGCTTTCCTTTTTAAAAGTCTTCAGCTCACCCAGTGCAAAGGGCATGATCTCAAGACGGCGTGATTTCTTCAATCCCCGGATGCCTCT
>JBGPAO010000440.1:0-3308 GCA_041480755.1 Bacteroidia bacterium | reverse complement strand
TTTACATATTGCAAATAACATAACCATTGTTAATTAATTAACAATAGGCAATTGCTAAATTGCATCCAATAAAATTCAGAAATATTTGTAAAAACCTATATTATGAAAACTCTGCTAAAACTATTTATCGTTTTATTTTCAATTGTTTTATTCTTATCGGCCTGTGAGGGTCCAATGGGACCGGCAGGTGCCGATGGAGCTGATGGTACTGATGGCGAAGACGGAAAAGATGCAAACGAAACCTGCAAGGTTTGCCATAACAATGATGTTGTGCTTGCTAAAGCCATTGAATATGAACATTCTCTGCATTCAACCGGTACTGCTTTTGAAGAAGGAACCAGGAGCAATTGCGCTCCGTGTCACTCACATCAGGGTTTCCTGGATGTGATAAAGAATAATACGCCTGCAACAATTGTCGTAAATCCTTCTGATCCGACAAAGTACATAAATAATTATGTTGCCAGTGCATCAGTTCTTGCCTTACCGGGAAAGTTAAGCTGCTTCACATGTCACAGCTCATTGCATAAGAATTACACCTCAACTGATTTCATGCCGCTTGCAACTACAGCAGCAGTACCAATGACAATGTGGGGGGGGTCAAAGACGATCAATTTCACCAAAACGACATCAAATCTTTGTGCAAAGTGCCATCAGCCCAGGCCGGTAACTGCTTCCTCAGGGGCACTTATTGATTATTCAAAGCTTGTTTCAGAGCCAACTGCGACTTATAGTCTTTCATCAGTTTCTTACAGGACAGGTGTTCATTACGGCACTCATGCTGCTATGGTAGCCGGAGTCGGAGGAATAGAATTTGGAACAGGTTATGCGAATTCTGCACACACAGCAGGTGCTTCATGTACCGACTGCCATATGGCAACCCCATCGGGGCTCGCCGGAGGACATTCATTCAATGCAACGGGGAATTTTGCAGGATGCAACACTACAGGATGTCATTCGTCAATGAGTGCAGCTAATACGACCCTTACTGCAGTCAGGGCTGATATCACAGCGAAGCTTGATGAACTTGCTGCCAAGATCAATGCCATCGGGGCTGGACATGATATTCTTCAGAAAGATCCTGAAGACGGAATGTATCACGGATACATCGACATCTATGATGAAGGTTCCAACTCGACAGGATACTGGAAGAATCCTGCCAATGGTACGCCGGCTTTCCCTGCATTGACAAATGCCCAGTTCGGAGCTATACTGAACTTCCAGCTTGTTGTAAGGGATGCCAGCACCGGAGTGCATAACTACTCGTATATCAAGAAACTTCTTGAAAACTCCATTGCTGCAATCTGAACAATCAAGTCATATCTTTGAATATATTGGTATCTTTATTATATGAAACTTCCAACTGCGGGCAGGAACTGGGTTACAATTATTGGTTTGCTGATTGCATCAATAAATCTTTTTCTGATCATTGTATTGTTTCTGATTTCAACAATTTTCAACAAAAGCGATACAAACCTGGGATTATTCATCTACATTATTTTACCGGGATTTCTATTGCTTGGACTGATAATGATCCCGGCAGTAATTATAATTTCGAGAAGAAAGAGACTCGCTTCAACCCCAGCTGAAAAAAAGCGACTACCTGCCATTGACCTTAATAATCGAAGACACAGAAATGCATTTATAGGTTTCACTGTTGCAACATTATTTATTCTTTTCCTTTCTACCTTAGGAAGCTTCAAGGCATATCATCTGACAGAATCTGTGGAATTCTGTGGCACTCTCTGTCATAAAGTCATGGAACCTGAATATACGGCGTACCAGAATTCTCCCCATGCAAATGTGGCCTGCGTTGGATGCCATGTCGGGAGCGGTGCATCATGGTATGTCAAATCAAAGCTCTCCGGATTACACCAGGTTTATGCAGTGGCTACTAAAACATATCCTTCCCCTATTGAAACGCCTCTCCATGACCTGCGTCCGGCAAGAGAAACATGCCAAAAGTGCCACTGGCCTCAGAAGTTTTATGCAAGGAACCTTCAGACGAATAAGTATTATCTGGCAGATTCCCTTAACTCGGAATGGAATGTTATTCTGCAGATGAAGATTGGACCTGAAATCAGTGATCTTGGCTTTACTGAGGGAATACACTGGCATATAAATCCAAATGTAAATATCGAATACATATCCGAAAATGACAAACGTGAGTTAATAACTTATGTGAAGTACACCAATAAGGCAACCGGAGAGGTTACAGTTTACAGAAATCCCGAAATTGAAATATCTGACAGTACAATATCTGCATCTTCGGCCAGGACAATGGATTGTATAGATTGTCATAACAGGCCTTCGCATAAATACAGTTCACCACCGGTTTATTTCGATAAAGCAATGCTTACAAATGAAGTTTCACAAGATATTCCCTTTATAAAAAGAACTGCAATGGGAATTCTCAAGAATACCTTCACTGATAAGGACACAGCATTGATGCAGATCAAAGAAGGGATTATTAATTATTATAAATCAGACTTCAGCGGCTATTACGAAAAAAACTATTCTAAAATTGATCAATCGATTGTCAGTTTACAGAAAGCTTTCAGCCAGAATTCTTTTCCAGGGATGAAAGTGACTTATGACGTTTTTCCCGATCATATCGGACATCTTGAATCAGAAGGTTGTTTCAGGTGCCATAATGATTCTTTCATATCAGATAACGGGAGGAAAATTACCAGAGACTGTAATCTTTGCCATACAATAATAGGCCAGGGTAAACGAGATCTGATGCAATTCACGAATATCAGGGATACACTTGAGTTTCACCATCCTGTAGATATCGGAACAATCTGGAAAGAAGCTAATTGTTCAGAGTGCCATAAATATCTGTATTAGAAAGCTATGAAGAATGAGTGAAAAGGTAAATAAAAACCCGGCCATTTAAGCCGGGTTTTTCTTTTTATTCAACGCCCATACAGTTTATTTTTTGAATGTGCGCATATAATTTACGATATTCCAGATATCATCATCTGCTAGTTTGCCTTCATACTTCGGCATTTCTCCTCTTCCGGATTTGGTTTTGTAGAAATGCTCACCATCTGTCTGATTCTGGAAATAGGTGCCTGAAAAGTCGCCTGGGAAATCCTTCAGCATTCTTGCTTTAACACCGTCGCCAAGGCCGGTCTTCCCGTGGCATGAAGCACAGTTTTTTACATAAAGGACCTTACCTGCCTCATTGCTGGCTTCACCCTTTGCAACTGGATTTTTCATTGTTTTAAAGTCTGCAGGTACATCCCATGCCTTCGGTTGCGTCTGTGCAGAAACATTCAGATTAAAAAGTGCAACACCCACTAGAG
>JBGPAO010000439.1:0-3314 GCA_041480755.1 Bacteroidia bacterium | reverse complement strand
ATCATTATTTGTCTTGTTATTCTGAAGCCGAGTATTGATCCTTCCAGCTTCATCCTGCATCTCAACCCACTTTTTCTGGTAATCAATAAATGCGCTGTTTTCGTCTGATCCGGAAAACTTCAGAGTTTTGAAATAATCTTTGTAAGAACAGGTAAGTGAAAAAATCTGGTCATCTGAAATAAGCATTTCGAAATATTTTCTTCCCGGTAGAACTATCATATAAATTCCCTCTGGCAATGCATCTGTTCCGGAAAACACACCATGACCTGACTTGTCAATTTTTAAAGAATCCTTTAGATACTGCTTATCACCAAGGTGATAGGCAAGATAAACTGTTGAATCGGAGACCCCGTTAATATTAAATGAAATTTCATAACCTTTTTTAACCTGGCCCATAGCGAGCACTGAAAACAAGGGCAGAAGGATGATAAAAGAAATTCTCCTCATCTGATTTTATGGATTAGTTTTCATTATACAAAATTAGTTATTGCAATTTCTTTGCCAAATTTTACCGGATTGTATATTGGTAAATATGTTGTATTTTTGATGTTCAAACGTTGGACAGTAGACAGAATAATGATTTCAATCCTGATTCCGGTAAATGATTATGATATTGTTGCCCTTGTTCACAGTATGAGGGACGGACTGGAAAAGGTTCCGGAATATTGCGAAATTCTAATCGGCGATGATGGATCTTCACCTGATTTTCGTAATAAATATCTTCATCTTGAAGGAGCAGGGGTACGGGTTATTATATCAGAAAAAAATATTGGCAGGGCAGCTATTCGTAATAAACTCGCACTGGAAGCCAAAGGTGATCACCTTCTTTTTATCGATGCCGATGTCATGCTCATGGGAACTGCAGAAGCCTATCTGTTAAAATGGCTGCCTATGATCAATACAGCCAGGGTAATTTGCGGAGGAACTTTTTACAGCGTAACTGCCCCTGGTGATCCTGATAAAATTCTTAGATGGAAGTATGGCAGAGAGAGAGAGCAGCGGAAAGCCTCAGAAAGAAATAAACATCCTCATTCTGGATTCTCAACTTTTAATTTTCTCATTGAAAAGTCCGTTTTTTCGAAATTAAGGTTTAATGAAGAGCTGAAACATTATGGTCATGAGGATACACTGCTCGGCTATCAACTTAAAAAAGCGGGAATTGATGTTTTGCATATTGACAACAGTCTTCTTCATGAGGGACTTGAGTCAAACAGAGAGTTTATAAATAAAACAAAACTAGGGATCGAAAACCTAAGTCACCTTTATGATAAGGTAACTGACAAAAGAGCATTTTCTTCTGCAGTGAGGATGCTGAGAGTTTATAACAGACTTTATGATTTTAGACTAACCAGGATTCTGGCTGGAATTTATATTCATTACCGCGACAGAATGGAGATCAGACTGGATACTGCAAATCCTTCTCTTGCTCTTTTCAGATTCTATAAAGTATGTCTGTTCTGTACCTTCCGTGAAATTCACAGACGAAAGCAGATAATACCAATCTTCTGATAATCAATCAACCCATTTGAATCATTCTATATTCCTGGCTCTCGAAATGGCAAGATGATTTCTTCAGCTTGCCTCTTGCTTTTTTTAATCTCCATTGAAGGTTTGCCCGGAATGTTTTAGAAAACCGACAAAGCGAATAGATGTATTATAGTTCATTTCATATAGTATTCGCAATAAATAAATGCCATCGTCCTGAAGTTCCTCCTGCACTTTGATTCATCAAGGATTAGTGTTGGCTTTTTTATCTTATTGAAATCCATTCAAATATTTGTTTTTATTAAACTGATATGGCCGTCATATCTGCGTTCTGCCTTCAGAACAAAATTAAACCTGTCAATCATTGTACAAAGAAAAAAGTCAGTGGGAGGGGAGAACTCTAAATTTGAAGGATTAAAGAATCTGCTTCCTGCACCTGTTTTCAGGTCAGACACCTGTTGCTCAAAATTGGGATTATAGCCTCTGAGTCTTTCAGCAATCAGCCTGGCACATAGCATATCTTCATCAGCGGATGTTGTTGCCCTGTAACCCATTGCAACAAGAGATACATGTTCCGGTTTTAGTGACCTGATGTACTTGACAATAGCCGCCGCATTCACCAAACTACCGGTCAATAGAACATCGGCTTTTTCTGCATTTATGAGTCCGTTGGTACCAGCTGTAGTTGTGTGAATTACAGTTATCCCTTTAAGGTTTACCTTTAATAATTCTGTCGGACTGTTCCCAAAGTCAAAACCTTCAATTTTTTTTTCATCTCTCTCACCGACAAGAACAGAGTTGCTATATTTTTTCTGTAGTTCAAACGCAGAACTTACATCAGCTACAGCAATGTATTGTTTTGCACCAGAATCGAATGCATAACAGGCAACAGAGAAAGCACGGAATACATCTATTACTACAACAATACCTTGTGCCTTCTTAGCCCCGCTTATAAATTCGAGTATTTCAATCTTCATCTCTAAGCAATAATACGGAAGTGAAATTAACAATTATTTTTATTATTGGTATTTCGTATCTTTGATCTTCCGAGTTCTTATCGTTAAAAGCACTACATAAACATTCATACAATGGTAAATCCTATTACATGGGGAATAGATAAGGCTAAAAAACTGAATGATTATATCTGGCACACTCCGCTCGTAGAGTTATCCAAACGCAGGTTAATGCTTATCAAGCAGTTAAGAATAGTCGTTCTTGCGGCTCGCGGATTTACAAATGATATGGTTCAGTTAAGAGCTTCTGCATTAACGTTTTATTCCCTTCTTTCTGTAATACCGGTTGCAGCCATAGCATTTGCAATTGCAAAAGGATTTCAATTTGACCAGAACCTTGAAAAACTGATTACTGACAAATTTCAGGCACATCAGGAGGTTTTGAACTGGCTGCTTTCAAATGCCCTGAATGCACTTCAGGAAACCCGTGGAGGATATATTGCCGGTGTTGGAATAATAGTTTTATTCTGGTCGGTAATGGAATTGTTAGGCCAGATAGAAAGTTCTTTTAATCACATCTGGCAGATAAGAAGCTCGAGACCATGGTTCAGAAAATTTACTGATTATCTGACTATTATGCTTATAGCTCCTGTTTTTTTAATACTATCGAGCAGTGTAACGGCCATTATTAATACAACGCTCACAGAGTTTATGTCAAAGGCACCTATCCTTGATTTTTTTAAGCCGATAGTCACATTCCTTGTACGGTTTTTACCCTATTTTCTGAGTTGGGTAACTCTTACTGTGCTTTTCATTATTATGCCATATACAAAAGTAAAATTCCGTTCTGCTGTGGTTGCAGGTATTATTACAGGT
>JBGPAO010000438.1:0-3319 GCA_041480755.1 Bacteroidia bacterium | reverse complement strand
CGAATGAGATATACATTCTTGAAAAAAGCAGTCTTTTTGACTTGTGTCCTTGCACTGCATTTAATTTCAATGCAGGGACAAGATACTTTGATCATTGGGGGTACAATATTATCACAATCCGGACAGCCTATCCCAAATGTGTCGATAAGCATTGAGGGATCAAGCCTGCTGCCCGTGGTAACTAATGAAAACGGGAAATTCAGCCTGAAAGCGATTACGGGTGAAGAATGGATTGTTGTTTCACCTACCGCTGAGTATAAGATGAAAAGAATATTTCTTAATAAAAGGAAAGATATAACAATTTACCTTGCGGATAATGATGTTTCAACAGGTGAGGATCAGATTTTTATTTTATCTCAACCAATACGACAAAAAGATATAATTTCTTCCTTTTCAGAATTAAAAACAGATAATATAAATAAAATCCAGGCACTATCCATAGATCAGTATATACAGGGCAGGATACCAGGAGTGTATGTTGTTAATAGATCAGGAATGCCTGGAAGCGGGACAGTTACAACAATCCGCGGTGTGAGTTCAATATATGCAAAAAATCAGCCATTATATGTCATTGATGGTGTTCCATTGACGTCGTATGGATTATTTGGTTCAAACTTAGATGGATATGCTTACAATCCCCTGACTGGAATAAATCCATTTGATATTTCAATGACAACTATAGTTAAAGATCCTGCTATAACTGCGGCATATGGTTCACAGGCATCAAACGGACTCATATTTATCGAAACACTTGATCCCACTGCTACAGAGACTACCATTGACCTGGACCTGAGATCGGGTTATTCTTTATCACCTTCTAATTTAATACCTCAACTCAGTGGTGATCAACATAAAACACTTATGAATGAAATACTTTTCTCATCCGGGATGTTAGAAGAAAATATAAAAAAGAATTATCCGGCTTTATTCCTGACTGAAGACAGTGTCAGATATATTAATTACCAGCATAACACTAAATGGCAGGACCTCATTTTCCAGAACTCTACCTTCAATAATCTTAATTTAGTAGTTAAAGGTGGTGATGAAATTGCAAGATACGGACTTTCTTTTGGTTATGTGAATAGTAAAGGTATAATTAAAACCACTGGCTATTCCGGTTACAACCTTCGGTTTGTTGGAAGACTAAATATTTTTACCTGGTTAAAAATGAATGCCGGAGTATCACTTATTACTAATTCTGCCTCAGTGAAAGAAGCAGCAACTGTTAAAGAAACCAATCCGATTCTGGCAAGCCTGGCAAAATCACCCTTAACAAATCCCTATCAATATGATATCGATGGAAATGAATTGACAATCCTGGCAGAAGTTGATGAACTTGGAACAAGTAATCCGGTAGCCATAATTAAAAATTATGAAGCAAAAAACAAAAATAACAGTTTCATTTCAAATATAGGCTTTGAGGCATTAATCAATGAACATATTTCACTGAATGGCAAATTCAATATCACATATAATGTTCTGAAGGAGCAAATTTTTATGCCTAATCACGGGATGGAACATTATTATAACCTTGAAGCAATAAATGTATCAAAGGCTGCAAACAATAGCCTGACATCTCTCTATAACAATACGTATTTGAGTTATAACAGAAAATTGGGCAATAATCATCAGATTACATCCAACTCAGGACTGAATGTCCTTACCAATAATTTTGAATTTGACTGGGGACTGACAAAAAATGCCCATGAAAATGATCAATACCGCACATTACAGGACGGCCAGGATAATCTGAGGGAAATCGGAGGTCAGAACAGAAAATGGAATTGGATGTCGCTCTATGAATATTTCACTTACCAGTATAAAGACAGATATTTGTTAACACTATGCTTTACCTTTGATGGTTCGTCCAGGGTAGGTGATAATGCGACAAATACTTTGAAAATAGCTGATATTCCATTTGGATTTTTTTATTCAGGAGGGATAGGATGGAGATTATCAAGTGAATCATTTCTAAAAAACCAGGAATGGTTAGAAGAACTTAAAGTCAGAATCACTGCAGGGAAAACGGGCAATGATGATTTCGGAGAATCAAGCGCAAGAAATTATTATCTGCCAATTAAATTTCGTGAAACTACCGGTCTTTATCCTGGGGTATTTCCAAATGATAAACTAAGCTATGAAACAGTAAACCAGGTAAATGCCGGCCTTGATCTGTCATTATGGGGAGATCGATTAAGGGCAAGTTTTGACGTTTACAAATCTGTAACCAATAATATGGTAATATATGCTCCTTTAACCGCATACTTTGGTTACGATTATAAGATTGAAAATGGAGGTAAATTAAAAAACGGGGGGCTGGAGTTTTATACATTTTTCAGACTGATTGATAAAACCAATTTTAAATGGGATCTTCAGGTAAACTTTTCTACTGTTAAAAATGAAATTGTGGATATTAAGGGCGAGAAACTTGTGACAAGTATTCTGGGAGGAGAAGTTGTAAATATGGAAGGTTCACCGGCAAATAGTTTTTACGGATATAAGTTTAAAGGTGTTTATTCAACACAGGCAGAGGCTGACCAAGCCAGCCTGGTGAATGACAGAAATATTCCTTATCAGGCCGGAGATGCTATATATGAAGATATTTCAGGTCCAAATGGCGTACCTGACAGTGTTATTAATAATTATGATAAAACAATAATTGGTTATTCGATGCCAGATTATTTTGGAGGCGTTACAAGTTCATTTTCTTACAAAAGATGGACATTCAGTGCGTTAATACAATTTGTATCCGGGAATGAAATTTTTAACTATGTCCGGTATAAAAACGAACGTCTGACCGGCCTTGAAAACCAGAGCCAGAATGTTCTTAACCGCTGGCAGTACGATGGGCAAATAACGAGCGTCCCCAGGGCATCATGGCATGATCCAGTCGGGAATTCTGATTTTTCAACACGCTGGATAGAAGATGGTTCATATTTACGGTTAAAAAACATATATCTGAGTTACAGAATTCCAGGGCAGTTTTTGGTATTTAAGAATGCTGAATTTTATATTGCAGCAAGCAATATTTTTACTCTGGATAAGTATCTGGGTTATGATCCCGAATTTGGATTTTCACACCTGCAGATCCATCAGGGGATCGACTATGGCCTTGCTCCTCAGCCCAGGCAATTTATTGCAGGAATAAGAATTGGATTATAACATTGGTATATCTCTATTAATTATGAAAATGTTTAAGGTTATAAAAAATTTTCCGGCAACTGTCATTTTCACACTGATAGTATTCATGTTTCTATCATCCTGTGAAAAATTCTTTAATCCGGATCAGGGACTGAACATTACAGAGGACCAATTATTT
>JBGPAO010000437.1:0-3324 GCA_041480755.1 Bacteroidia bacterium | reverse complement strand
ATTATATTTATCAAAAATTACTTATAAATCATTATTTAATTCAATTAATAAATATTATGTGCGGATTTACAGTTTATACAGGACATGATAAACTGCTCAGATTGAAAGTGCCTTATGAATTCTGGAAGGTAAAACACAGAGGACCTGATAATACTCATGCTGAGGATTTCGGCGATTGTGGCTGGATGGGATTTCACAGATTAAAAATTATTGATATTTCAAACCGTGGGAATCAGCCACTTGTTTATAAAAATATTCACCTGATCTGTAATGGTGAAATTTATAACTACCCTGAATTAAAAAAGAAATATGAGAATACTTATAAGTTTCGATCGGACAGCGATTGCGAGGTAATCATTCCAATGTTTCTGGAAAAAGGCATCAGGCAAACTGCCCTGGGCCTTGATGCGGAATTTGTTTTCGTCTTATATGATTCACTCCAGGAAAAATATTTTGCAGCCCGGGATCCGGTTGGCATCCGCCCCATGTTTTATGGATATACAGATGGTGGGGAAATCATGTTTGCCAGCGAATTGAAAGCCCTCCATGCAATATGTAAAGATGTTAAACCTTTTCCTCCCGGGCATTATTATGATGGTGATAAATTCCATTCATACAGGGATGTCTCACATGTTAGCAATTATCATGATGATGATATAGAGGAGGTTTTCAGGAAAATCAATCAGTTGCTTACCAGGGGAGTTGAAAAGCGTATGGTTGCCGATGTTCCTGTTGGATTCCTGTGCAGCGGGGGTGTTGATTCCAGTCTGGTTTGTGCAATCGGGGCGAGGT
This sequence comes from Bacteroidia bacterium, assembly GCA_041480755.1. Classification (GTDB taxonomy): domain Bacteria; phylum Bacteroidota; class Bacteroidia; order Bacteroidales; family SM23-62; genus LJUQ01. Next base: position 2,532 of record JBGPAO010000437.1, on the reverse strand, counting down.
TGGTCGATAAACCTGTCAGGACTTTTGCTGTCGGTATTGATGACAAACCGATTGATACGAAATATGCCAGGATTGTTGCTGATTACCTGGGAGCTGATCATACTGAGGTATTATTTCCCAGGCATGACCTTTTCGATACCCTCAGTACACTTATTTATAATATTGAAACTTTTGATATTACAACCATTCGCGCATCCATGGGCATGTATCTTCTCTGTAAGTATATTCGTGAAAATACAGATATCAAAGTACTTTTAACCGGCGAGATCAGTGACGAGATTTTCGGTTATAAATACACTGATTTTGCCCCATCTCCAGAGGCTTTTCAAAAAGAAGCAGAAAAAAGAATACGGGAAATCTATATGTATGATGTTCTCAGGGCCGACAGGTGTATCTCTTCTAACGGCATTGAAGCCCGCGTTCCTTTTGGTGACCTGGATTTTCTGGATTATGTGATGAGTATCCGGCCAGAGTTGAAAATGAATTTTACAGGTATCGGGAAATACCTTTTAAGGAAAAGTTTTGAGGGAGATTATTTGCCAAAGGAAATCTTATACCGGGAAAAAGCAGCTTTCTCAGATGCCGTGGGCCACAGTGTTACTGATTCCTTAAAGGCTTACGCTGAGGAACTTTATTCAGATGAGGATCTGTTAATTGCACAGATCAAATATAAACATGCACCACCGATTTCCAAGGAATCTTTAATGTACCGCGATATATTTGAGCAACATTTCCCTGGCCGGGCGGAGGTGATCAAAGATATATGGATGCCAAATAAAGAATGGGCAAACTGTGATGTCAATGATCCGAGTGCAAGAGTTTTGCCTAACTATGGAAAAAGCGGGGAATAAATTAGTATCCAATTTATTGTGCAGTATTGCTGATACTTTTGATCCCCGTCCTCGTTACCGGCCTGTAAACTTTAAACGAAAAAACACTTACTCTTATTAATAATTTTTAAATTCTTTAATATGGAAAAAATTAAATCGCCAAAGGATTTTTTTGAATTTGCCAAAAAAAATAGTGCTGAAATGGTAGATCTGAAGTTTGTTGATCTATTGGGCACATGGCAGCATTGTTCATTTCCAATTGATACCTGGGATGAAAGTACATTTAAAGAGGGCGTTGGATTTGACGGTTCTTCAATCAGAGGGTGGCAGGGTATACATATGTCGGATATGCTGGCTGTACCGGACTTCACAACAGCTCTAATCGATCCCTTCTTTGTCCAACCGACTGTTAGTGTCATTGCTGATATTGTTGATCCAATTACACGAGAGCAATACAGCAGAGATCCCAGATTTGTTGCACAAAAAGGTGTAAAATACCTCGAAGAAACAGGTGTTGCTGATACCTGTAACGTAGGACCAGAACCCGAATTCTTCATTTTTGATGAAATCAGGTATGATCAGACCCAGAATATGGGATTCTATCAGATTGATTCTGTAGAAGGGGCATGGAATACTAACAGGATCGAAGAGCCAAATCTGGGATATAAACCAAGCTATAAGGGAGGATATTTCCCTGTAAGTCCAACAGATACTTATCATGATCTTAGGGGGGAAATGGTTTATACCATGAGAAAAATCGGAATTATAGTCGAAGCACATCACCATGAAGTCGGAACCGGGGGACAATCGGAAATTGACATGCAATATGCAGACCTGTTAACCATGGCAGATCAGTTTATGTGGTATAAATACATTATTAAAAATGTTGCAAAAAATCATGGAAAGACAGTCACTTTTATGCCCAAACCGATTTTTGAAGACAATGGAAGCGGAATGCATATTCATTTCTCACTTTGGAAAGGTGGCAAAAATATTTTTGCCGGTGATGGATATGCGGGTTTAACACAGGAAGCACTTTGGGGTATTGGAGGGATATTGAAACACGCTTCATCTATCCTTGCCTTTGCCGCTCCTACTACAAATTCTTACCGGCGCCTGGTACCTGGCTTTGAAGCACCTGTCAACCTTGCTTATTCCCAGAGAAACCGCTCGGCAGCTATCAGGATACCAATGTATCACACCAATCCTAAAACTAAAAGATTTGAATTCCGTTGTCCAGACCCCAGTACCAATGGTTACCTGACTTTTACAGCTATGCTGATGGCCGTTCTCGATGGAATTGAAAATAAAATGAATCCGGGTAAACCCCTCGATAAGGATATCTATGCGATGACCCCGACTGAATTGGAAAAAACACCAAAAGTGCCTGGCTCATTAGCCGAGGCACTCAATAGTCTTGAAAAAGACCATAAATTCCTGACCAAGGGAGGTGTGTTTACGGATGATCTGATTTCGACTTATATCAATTATAAAAGAGATAATGAAGTCAGTGAGATGGCCCTTAGACCACATCCATTTGAGTTCGCTCTCTATTATGATACCTGATTCAAGACCTTGGTATGCGTCTTTAACTAAATCCGGACTTTCTTAGATAAAAATAAGGTGTAGTTTTCAAACAATCTCAGATTATCTGGTCTTGAAATAAAGGAATGGAATCCTGAGTGCAAAAATCGGAGGTTTT
>JBGPAO010000436.1:0-3357 GCA_041480755.1 Bacteroidia bacterium | reverse complement strand
TGTTTCCGTCTGCTGTTCTAATCTGTAATCTGCGAATCTGTAATCTTCCAATCTGTGAATCTGTAATCTTCTAATTTGTGAATCTTCAGATTGATATTTGTAATATCTTTAAAACCGGATTGGGAATTATTATTACGAATAACTTGAAGGTCACATTTTTAGGTACCGGAACATCCCAGGGCGTGCCCGTGATCGCATGTGACTGCGAAACATGCAGGTCGGAATATGCAGAGGACAAGCGTCTGCGGTCATCAATTCTTATTGAAAGGGATGGATTATGTATTATCATTGATACAGGTCCGGATTTCAGGGAGCAGATGCTGCGTGAAAATGTAAAAAAACTGGATGCGGTGCTGTTCACACATGAGCACCGGGATCATATAGCTGGTCTCGATGATATCAGGGCATATAATTTTATTGCGAAGAAACCGGTGGAAGTTTATGGTGAGGAAAGGGTCTACAGAGTTTTGCAGCATGAGTTTCCATATATATTTTCAGCTAAGAAATACCCGGGTGTTCCTGAAATAAATTTTCATCTGATAAATGAGGATTCTTTCTCAATTGGCAAAATAAAAATACAGCCTGTCAGAGCAATGCATTATCAGCTTCCTGTACTGGGATTCAGAATAGGCGATTTTGCATATATCACAGACGCTAACGAGATCTCAGAGGATGAAAAAGAAAAACTGAAGGACCTGAAAGTATTTTCTCTATGTGCACTGAGGAAGAAACGGCATATCTCTCACTATACATTAAAGGGTGCCCTAAGCCTGATCAGTGAAATCCGGCCAGAGACTGCCTACCTGACGCATATCAGTCACCAGATGGGACTGCACAATGAGATCAGGAAAGAACTCCCGGAAAACGTTTTCCTGGCATACGACAGGCTGAAGCTGGAAATTTAATTTGGTAATGCGGACTCACCTCCCTGTCCGCCACTCGGACTCACCCCCCCTATCCCCCCTCCCTCGAGAGGGAGGGGGGGAATCAATAAAGGAGTGTATTAAAATTATTTTATGTCTTAGGACACTCCCCCATTTAAAGATATGATACACCACACAGTTCCCCCTCTCTCATGAGAGAGGGGGTCAAGGGGTGAGTCTTGATTTAACATAAATACTAAATTTGTACTATTAGTTTCAATGGATCGAATTATGGGAATGACAATGATTGAAAAGATAATTGCTGCCCACTCTGACAGGGAGGTGGTTAAACCAGGTGAGATTGTTGATGTCAGGATCGATGTCAGAGTGGCCAGGGATTTTGGGGGCGCAAACGTGGTGAAGCACTTACAGGAACATGATTCAGGTATCGACGACCCCTCCAGGACATTCTTTACTTTCGATTGCAATCCCACAGGATCTGACCAGAAATATGCTGAAAATCAGCATATTTGCAGACTTTTTGCCAGGGAACATGAGGTGAAGGTCTATGACATAAACAGGGGTATAGGGACTCATATACTGATTGATGAAGGACTTGTCTATCCGGGGACAACAGCTGTGTCAACCGATTCACATGCCAATATACTGGGAGCGGTTGGCGCATTCGGACAGGGGATGGGTGACCTGGATATAGCAGCGATATGGAGCAAGGGTAAAACCTGGTTCAAAGTACCCGGATCCGTTAAAATTATTATTAATGGCAGGTTTCCTCCGTCAATCCATTCAAAGGATATTATACTGAACCTGCTGTCAAGATTTGGAGCCAGCCGTCTGCTGGGTTACTCAGTTGAGATCACAGGAGAAGCAACAGCAGACATGAGTCTTGATGACCGGATAACCATTGCATCTATGGCCACAGAGCTGGGCGCAATAACCATCCTTTTTGAACCAAACAATGAGGTCATAAGGTATTGTGAATCCCGGCTCTGCAGAAGATTTGAACCGGTAACTGCTGATCCCGATGCACTTTATGCTGATGTAATCGAACTTCAGGCAGGGGAATTTGTCAATATGATATCAAGGCCGGGAAAACCTCATGATGCCGTGCCTTTGGAAGAAGTGGCGGGACAAAAGATCGATTCAGCTTTTATCGGAAGCTGCACCAATGGGAGGCTGGAGGATATGCGGATTGCCGCCGGCATACTGAAAGGCCGTAAAGTTGCCCCGGGAGTTGTCCTCAAGATAGTTCCATCAACTGACAGGATCTGGAACCTCTGTCTTGAAGAAGGATTGTTCACGATCTTTAAGGATGCAAGAGCAATGGTTTCCAACGCAGGCTGTGCGGGATGCGCCGAGGGACAGGTCGGACAGAATGGCCCGGGTGAAGTGACTATCAGTTCAGGAAACAGGAATTTCGCCGGCAAACAGGGCAAAGGGGATGTCTGGCTTGCTTCTCCAGCTGTTATCGCAGCTTCAGCTATCGCCGGATATATTACAACTCCTGATAAAATTCCTGCCGGGCCTGTTGTAAACATGTCGCCTGAAAAAACAGTAACCGGGCCGGTCATTAAAAGCGCCAGCGAAAAAGGGAAAAATATAGGTAATAAAGAAACAAGTAACAGCGGGAAGGAGAATCCTTTAGTGGTGACAGGGAATGCATGGGTTATCGATAAAGATAACATCGACACTGATATGATATATCATAATCGTCACCTGGCGGTTACAGATATCAGGGAAATGGGGAAATATGCATTCGGCAATCTTCCCGGGTACGAAGATTTTGCTCAAAAAGCCGGTCCGGGAGATATTATCGTTACAGGCAAAAATTTCGGATCAGGCAGTTCCCGTCAGCAGGCTGTGGATTGTTTCAGGGCGCTGGGTATACAATGCATTATCGCCGGGTCTTTCGGGGCTATTTATGAGAGAAATGCCATTAATGCAGCCTTTCCAATTCTTGCAACCGGCAAAACATCAGATTCGGATCTGAAAAGCGGTGATAAGCTCCAGGTTGATTTCCGGACAGGGGAGATTATCAACCTTAGAAATAATAAGAAAATCCAGGCTTCGGGCTTTTCCGAAGTGCAAATGGAAATTTACCGGAAGGGCGGATTATTCTAAAAAATTACCAGATGAAAAGGACATTCGTTGAAAAAATACTGGGCGCTCCAAAAGGTTCGATTGTTTTTTGCAAGCCTGACATTGTGCTCTCTCATGATAATACTGCAAGTATTTATAACACTTTCCTGAAAATGGGAGGCAAAAATGTGTATGACCCTCAGCAGCTCATGATCGTCCTGGATCATAACGCCCCGCCCACTGATGCAAAGCTGGCTAATGATTACCAGGCTATAAGGGACCTCGTCAAAGCTCAGAAAATCAGGAATTTCTATGATGCCGGCAGAGGTATATGCCATCAGCTGGTTTCCAATCATGCCCGTCCGGGAATGGTCATCCTGGGCAGCGATTCGCATAC
>JBGPAO010000435.1:0-3377 GCA_041480755.1 Bacteroidia bacterium | reverse complement strand
CTGACTTTACAAAATAACATCTATAAATGAACCTCCTATGTTACCAGGGAGGATCAAAAAGATGAAAATAAATTGAAGGCTACTTTACTTCAAAAACATTGCCACTCCTTAAGAGATCGTCTACAGTTTTGAGATTGGATTGTTTTTTGATAGCAGATATCTGGTCGTAAAGCAGTGATTCATAAGTCGGGCTCTCAACGGCTCTGATCACACCCATTGCGACCGGGAAATCCGGAAGCATCATACTGGCGAGCATATAATGGATTGCAGGATCAACAAGTTTTGCATCATGTACCAGGATATCATCCGGAGTATATCCGTTCTCTCCTGTCTTAACTACTTTTAGCTGTGTTTTTTCCAGTACCAGCCCTTTGTTTCGGTCTTTCCCGAATATCATGGGTTTTCCATGTTCGAGCAATAACTGATTATCATCCCTCACCTCTTTACCCGTGATTTCCGTATGGACTTCGTTTGCAAAAATGACACAATTCTGTAATACTTCAACCACCGAAGTTCCTTTATGCATGGCTGCCTTGATAAAGACATCCTTCATTAATCTGGGATCGGTATCAACCGCCCGGGCATAGAATGTCCCCTGAGCACCTATTGTCAGTTCCCCCGGTTTGAGTGGATTCTCAATAGTACCATCCGGAGATGTTTTTGTGATTCTTCCTTTTGGTGTCGTAGGTGAATACTGGCCTTTAGTCAGCCCATATATCTTATTGTCAAACAGCAAAATATTCAGATCAATATTCCTTCGGACAACATGAATGAAATGGTTTCCTCCTATTGCCAGGAGGTCGCCATCGCCTGTAACCACCCAGACACTCAGCTCAGGATTCGAGACTTTAAGTCCGGATGCAACGGGAACAGCCCTTCCATGAAGCCCATGGAATCCATACGTATTAATATAATAAGGAAAACGGGATGAACATCCGATTCCGGAAACGAATACGATCTTTTCCTTTTCAATTCCGATTTCAGGCAGGGCACTTTGTACGGATGAAAGCACAGAATGCCCGCCGCATCCTGAACACCATTTCACAGGATCTTTAACTTTGAAATCATCCTTAGTTAAAACCGGCAGATCTTCACATTTTTCATTCATGATTCTAATCCTTTTAAAATTTCATTGAATTTTGCTTTAAGTTCTCTTATCATAAAAGGTAATCCCTGGACTTTATTATACTGAAGGTATTCATATTGCGGGTACCTGGACCTCAGGTATACAGCAAACTGTCCAAGATTAAGTTCACAGACGATCCTTTTTTTGAAATTTTTCAACACCTCCCCGGTGTTTCTTGGTAACGGTTTGATATAATTGAAAACTACAAGACTAACGCGTTTCCCTTCCTTCCTGAGTTCATCAACGGCAGACATAAGTGCTCCCTGTGTACCGCCCCATCCAATTACCAGAAGATCGCCTGAAGGATCCCCGATAATCTCCTGTTCAGGTATGAAATCTGCGACACGCTGGACTTTGGCTTCTCTTTTTTCAACCATGACCTGATGATTAATGGGGTCATGTGAAGCTTCACCCGTAATATCCTCTTTCTCCAATCCGCCAATCCTGTGTCTTAAGCCTTTCTGACCAGGAAAAACCCAGTAGCGTGCGAGCTTATCCGGTCTCCTGAGATAAGGATAAAAGTCAGGACTATTATCTTCAAGTGTAGGAACCTTTATTTCCGGAAGATCTTTCATTTTAGGGATCTTCCATAATTCGGATCCGTTTGCAAGATACCCGTCTGTCAGGAGGATAACAGGAGTCATATGCTCAATTGCTATTTTGCAGGCCCGGTATGCATAATCAAAACAATCTGATGGAGTGCTTGCGGCAATCACTACCACCGGGCTTTCGCCATGTCTTCCATAAATGGCCTGCAGCAAGTCACCCTGTTCCATCTTCGTTGGAAGACCCGTGGAAGGTCCAGCACGCTGAACATCCACAATAACCAGTGGTAGCTCGGTCATAACCGCAAGCCCGATGCCTTCACTTTTTAGCGAAAGTCCTGGTCCTGAGGTAGATGTAGCTCCCAGCCGTCCCGCAAAGCTTGCTCCTATTGCCGAACAAATGCCGGCTATTTCATCTTCAGCCTGAAACGTAATGGCATCCAGGTGTTTCCTGTGGGAAATCTCCTGCAGTATCTCTGAGGCCGGGGTAATGGGATATGATCCGAGAAATAATTTTCTTCCGGATTTTTCTGCAGCAGCAAGTAAACCCCATGATGTCGCAATATTCCCGGTGATATTTCGGAACAGACCTTTCTGGGCTTCAAGAGGATTTACCAGAAAAGTCGTATTCATAGCTTCAACAGTATCGGCATAATTGTAGCCTTCCCTCAGCACTTTAATGTTTGCATCCACCAGCAAAGAATTCCCGATGAATCTGTCCTTCAGGAAATCCTCACCAATTTTAATATCCCTGTTGAAAAGCCAGAATAGAATTCCCGATACAAACTGATTCTTGGTTTTATCAGCGGTTTTATTGTCTAATCCAAATTCCTTAACTGCAGATCTTGTCAGGGTTGTAATGGGTGCCTGTATCAGATTAAATCCCAGCAGACTGTCGTCTTTCAGTGGATCACTCTCATACCCTGCCTTCTGATATTGTTTTTCATCAAAATTATCAACATCAATAATTATTGTAGCCCCGGATTTACACCATTTTAAATTCGATTTTAATGCAGCCGGATTCATTGCTACCAGAACATCTGCAAGATCTCCGGGAGTCTGTACTTCCGTATGGCCAATATGTACCTGGAACCCAGACACCCCGGCAACAGTGCCGCTTGGAGCCCTGATTTCAGAAGGGTAATCAGGAAATGTCGACAGATCATTCCCAATAAATGCAGACGTATCAGAAAATTGCGAGCCCGTTAGCTGCATCCCGTCACCTGAGTCTCCTGCAAACTTCACCACAACTTCTTCGAGCTCAATGACTTTTGTTTTTTTTGTCATGATATTTATTCTCTATAATTCTTTACAAAAAAACTGATCTTAGTTTCTCCGTGAAAAGTTAATACTTATTTCTTTGTAAAAAGTTGATATTTGTCTCTTTATAAAAAGTTAATCTTTACTTCTGCTGACAAGCTGTGTCCTGATTCCTCGTAAAAACACAAATCCCGAAGGTTATCGGGATTAATGACTCTCAGGCATCAACTTTGAAAAATGTCCAACGCAAAAATAACTATTTCCAGAGAGCGAAATTTAATATTCGACATATTATAAAACATACAAGGAGCCGTGAAGCGTGAAGCGTGAGGAGTGAAGCGTGAAGCGTGAGGAGTGAAGCGTGAAGCGTGAGGAGTGAAGCGTGAAGCGTGAGGAGTGAAGCGTGAGGAGTGAAGCGTGAAGCGTGAGGAGTGAAGCGTGAAGCG
>JBGPAO010000434.1:0-3377 GCA_041480755.1 Bacteroidia bacterium | reverse complement strand
ATTTTTTCTTTTAATTTTACAATATTCATCAGGTAAATAATTTATATGGGAAAAAGGACTATTGTTACGCTTCCGGGTGACGGCATTGGGAAAATTGTTTTGAATGAATCGTTAAGGGTTCTTAATGCAGCAGGTTTCAATGCAGATTATATTGAAGGAGATATAGGCTGGGATTTTTGGATCAGGGAAGGAAATCCGCTTCCCGAAAGGACAGTCAGGCTTCTTGAAAAGCATAAAATTGCTCTTTTTGGAGCAATAACATCAAAGCCAAAGGAAGACGCAGAAAAAGATTTATCTGAGAACCTGAAAGGTCAGGGGCTCCTGTATTTAAGCCCAATAGTTAGCCTGCGGCAGATGTTCAACCTTGATATTTGTATAAGGCCATGTCATTCATATCCGGGTAATCCATTGAATTTTATCCGGAAAGGGAAAAATGGAAATATTGAGGAACCGGTAATAGATGTTGTTATTTTCCGTCAGAACACAGAATGTCTTTATGCAGGAGTTGAATGGACTGATCCTCCGGAGAAAGTTTATGAAGCGTTATTGACCCACCCTAATTTCAGAAAGAATTTCTCCCGGATACCCAAATCCGAAATATCAATTTCCACCCGGATCTTTACAAGAAATGCAACAGAAAGAATATTGAGAAGTGCCTTTGAACATGCCAGGGAATATAATTATAAGTCAGTAACGCTTTGTGAGAAACCAAATGTAATAAGAGAAACCTCCGGCCTGATGTTAAAATTAGCAAAGGAAATGCAGAAACGGGAATATCCTGAAATTGAATTATGGAACACTAATATAGACGCCCAGATGATGTGGCTGACAAAAAATCCTGAAAACTATGGTGTGATAGCAGCCGGAAATATGTTTGGCGATATAGTCTCTGATGGCTTTGCCGGACTGATAGGAGGACTGGGTTTTGCATGCAGTGCAAACATAGGGGAGGAGGTGGCTGTTTTTGAACCCACCCATGGATCGGCGCCCAAATACGCTGACTATCCTGTCTCAATAGTAAATCCCATTGCAATGATTGAATCAGCCTGTCTTATGCTTGATTATTTGCAGGAAGACAATATTGCACTTCGTATAAGGAAAGCAATTGCTGAAGTCATTGCTGCAGGACAGGTCAGAACTTATGATATGCTTAAACTAACCGGAAGTCCTGACGTGATAGACCAGGGAGCTGCGTCAACAGCGGAGATGACAAATGCTATCATAAGAAGAATGGAATAATGGAATGATGGGATACTGGAATAATGGAATACTGGAATATTGGAATACTAGGATATTCCACCATTCCATGCCAAAATATTTCCTTAAATCTGATATAAAACAATAATCTTCAACCAATGAATAATGTAATCTTGAAGTTGTGGCCTGAGATAGAATGGATCAAGGACCAGAGCCTTCGTGAAAAGACCGCCAGGACTTGGGAAATAGCCCTGGAACGAAGTACGCTGAAGGCAGAAGATCTTAATAAAATCCCGTTTACACTTCTTGTTCCCGGACTGAAAGTAAGCTTTATGGAACATAAACGGTGTGTGGTGCACATTGCGAGGGAGTGCGGATTGAAAATAAATGAATTTTTCGGTAATGAACTTCCTGTTGATATGGATGTGCTGATTGCCGGAGCTATTCTTGCTGATGTTGGAAAACTGCTTGAATATGAAATTGAAAATGGGAAACCGGTCCAGGGAAAGTATGGGAAATACCTGAGGCATCCATTCAGCGGGGTTTCCCTGGCTGAACAGGCAGGTGTCCCTCCTGAGGTTTGCCATATAATCGCTGCCCATGCAGATGAAGGAAATTTAATAAAAAGGTCAACAGAAGCATATATTGTTCATCATGCAGATTTCATGACTTTTCTTCCCTTTAAAAACAGGTTGTCCTGAACCTTGTGAAATATAACCTGTAGTCAAATACCCCTCGAAATCAGGGGATCGACTCATGATATATAATGATAAATTCTGATCTAAATAATTTGCTTCTGCTTGCAATAAGGTCTGCTTTCCTGGCAGGGAATGCCATTATGAAGGTTTATAGCAGTGATCGCCTGGTTATAAAAAGGAAAAAAGATTTCAGTCCGCTGACTCTTGCAGATCAGTCTGCGCATGAGGTAATTATGAAATATCTTGAGGCAACAAAGATTCCGTTTATAAGTGAGGAAGGCACTCAGTATGACTATGCTATGCGGAAAAACTGGGAATTTTTCTGGCTTGTTGATCCTCTTGATGGTACAAAAGAATTCATCAAAAGAAATGGAGAATTCACAGTTAATATAGCCCTTATTGAATATAATCTTCCTGTGATTGGGGTGGTTTATGCCCCTGCAACCGGGCAACTTTATTGGGGAGCACCGGATCATGGAGCTTACCTTCTGAGCACCAGCGGATTTCAAACACAGATAGAGATCGATTTGGCTCAAATAGAAAGACTTTCAGAGAAAATGCCTTTCCGAAGCGATAGAATCAATTATACTGTAGTTGCAAGCAGGGCTCATATAAATTTTGAAACTAATAAATATATAAATCAGCTTCGAAAACAACACAGCAAGGTGTCCGTTATTTCCAGGGGAAGTTCACTTAAGTTTTGCCTGGTAGCAGAGGGAAGTGCTGATATCTATCCAAGGTTCGGTCCGACAATGGAGTGGGATACGGCTGCCGGTCAGGCAGTTGCTGTTCATTCAGGTTGCAGCGTTGTCAGGTATGATACCGGGGATGTTCTGGCGTATAATAAGAAAGACCTGAGAAATCCATGGTTCATTGTGAAGAGGGATAGTTAAATTAGTCCAGATCACCTTTCAGAGGATAATACATTTTTTTGTAAATTCGAAAACTATCAGGAACCTGAGTAATGGATAACCGGAAGTATATAATTATAGTTATTTTAAATGTTATTGCCATATTCTTTTATTCATGCAAAACTGAAGAGATTATCCTGCATGGGGATGTTAGTGGCTATGTGACCGATGCACAAAGCGATCAGCCACTAGAGAATGCAGATTTAAAGATCAATCCTGTAAATGATAATACACGAACCGGAAGCGATGGCAAATACCTGTTTAAAAATCTAATGCCGGGGGATTATAAAATTGAGGTTTCAAAAAAAGCATACGAGGGAGACTCAAAGGATGTGACTGTGGATCCAGCCAATACAGCTAACCTCGACTTTACCTTGAATCCGGTTCCATATCCGGGATTATCTGATACCTATCTTGACTTTGGATTTGACGCAACAGTAAAATATTTCACTATTTCAAATATTGGCGGAGGGACAATGGAATATACTTTATATCCAAGTCAGAATTGGATTTCCATGATTCCTGATAAAGGTGCAGTAACAACTGAAGCTGATACTGTAAAGGTGTCCAT
>JBGPAO010000433.1:0-3379 GCA_041480755.1 Bacteroidia bacterium | reverse complement strand
TTATTAGGGATAGCAGGGGCTTTTGTAGGGGGATATATCGGATCCTTGCTTGGACTTGGAACGATTACTGGTTTTGATGTCAGGAGTCTTTTACTGGCTATCGGTGGGGCCGTTCTGCTTTTATTATTATACCGGGTTATAAAAAAGAAATAACTGCTATCCGGATCTGATAAAGGCATTTTAATAATAAGATGAATAAAATATTCCTTTTTACATCTGGGGCTTTAATGTTTGGAGTTGTCAGTTTTACATACGGTCAGAATAAAAGTCCGAAGAGAGGAATATGCGGGGATGCTTCACCCCAGGATCTTGCTGTATTTGCCCCCTCAATCAGCTGGTATTATGATTGGGGAGTTGATCCTCCGGCCATTTCCCAGGGACAACTATCCGGAATTGATTGGGTGCCAATGTGCTGGGGTGGCACAAGCTCGGGGGATGTGGCCGGAATCGAAGCCCGGATACCGGAAGGAAGCAAATACCTGCTCGGATTCAATGAACCAAATTTTATATCCCAGGCTAACCTGACGCCGGCTCAGGCTGCTGCCATGTGGCCGAATCTTGAAAAAATTGCAACTGATAAAGGCCTGGAACTGGTAAGTCCTGCAGTTAACTGGTGTGGTGATTGTGTGGGAGGAGTCACTAATGATCCGACAGATTGGCTTGACAAGTTTTTTACTGCCTGTCCCGCATGCAGGGTAGATTATATTGCAATTCACAATTATGCTCCATATTCAGCAGCTTTAAAAAGCTATATTGAAAAGTTCAGGAAATATAATAAACCTCTGTGGATTACTGAGTTTGCTCCATGGGATCCACCAAAACCTGATTATAACGGAGTGGTTCAGTACATGAAGGAAGTAATTCCTATTCTTGAAAACGACACTATTGTTTTCAGGTATTCCTGGTTTGCCACGCGTGTTAATATTAATACGGATATAAGTTTGCTGGGCTCAAATGGCAAACTTAGCAAACTGGGACAGTTATATACCAGTATGGCCTTTGAGGGGTTAGATCATGATATACCACCTGTAGCAATGGCAGGAATGGATAAAAGTATTAGCCTTCCGTCCACAAGTGTCAGTCTGCAAGGAATGACATATGATGCCAATGGAGATGAAATAATCATATCATGGACTCAAATAAGCGGACCAAATAAGGCTGCCTTCAATGACACAACAATTATTCAACCGATACTCTCAGGATTGATTGAGGGGACCTACGTCTTTCGAATTACAATAACAGCCAATGAGAAAACGGATTATGATGAGGTATCAGTGCTTGTTCATTCAGCGAATATCGCACTCAATAAGCCTGTTACAGCATCATCTGCTGAGACAACCTCAACTCCGGCCACAGGGGCAAACGACGGCAACCTGACTACACGCTGGTCATCAGCATTCTCTGATCCGCAATGGATCAAAATTGATTTGCAGGCAACATATGAGATTACCGGTGCCAGGATAATCTGGGAAGCAGCCGCAGCAAAAAAATTTGAAATTCAGGTTTCAGACGATGGGATTACATGGAATACCGTATTTTCAACTGCCAATGGCGATGGAGGAACTGACAACTTCTCATTTACTGCCACTGCAAGATATATCAGGATGTATTCTACTGCAAGAACAACTGCATGGGGGAATTCAATCTATGAATTTGAAGTATGGGGTACTATGATTCAGACAGGAATTGAAGACCATACCATGGGAAAATCATTCACGGTATATCCTAATCCGGTAACTGAAGGTATTGTTAATATTTCATTCATAGGGAACTGGACAGAAGAGGATGCAGTTTTGGCAATCACAAGTACTTCCGGACAATTGATCTACTCTGGACAGATTCACATTTCAGGTAAAAGAGCCCAGGATGTTCAAATTCAAACTGATAGATTATTGAAATCTGGTTTATATATAATATCAGTCAAAGGGGGAAATACAATAACCTATAACAGGCTAATTAAATATTAGCAGAAATATACCTTTTTTAATTTATGTATTCCAGGTTATCATTCAGCGGCGTCATTTTTGGCATTAATAAATGGACAAAGCCAATAATGACCAGGTAGGATGATCCGGCAATGATAAAGGCCCAGAAATAACCAGAATTATCAGCCGTATCAAGAACTGCACCGAGAGCAATATCAGCAATTATTGCAACTGCCACTCCGACCATTTTCCCTATCCCGATCACAGATGCAGTTGCCTTTTTAGGAAAAACATCAGGCACCAGGGTATAGCTGTTAATTGACCATGACTGATGTCCTGCAGCTCCCAGCCCTATTAAAAGTACAGCAATCCATTTGCTGGTAACGATTGATACAAGGGCCACAGGTAAGATAATTATCGCGTTGATCAGTAAAGTGATTTTTCTTGCTTTATTTATTGACCAGCCTTTTTTTATCAGATAACCGGAGAATAATCCGCCCAGCAGGCTGCCTGAATCAGCCATGATAAAAATGACCAGGAATGGAAGTCCGACATTATTAATATCAACGCCAAACCGTTCAAACAGGAACTTAGCACCCCAGAACAGGTAGAACCACCATACACCATCCGTTAAGGTAGTCAGAGCAAAAGCCCAGGTCTCCCGTTTGGGAAAAAGTTTCCGCCAGGGTATTCTTTCAGTTGTCTCTTCTTCAGAATCGCTGTTAATATAATCCAGCTCAGTTTTTGATAATTTCGGATGAAGCTCAGGTTTGTTATAGGTTCTCCACCAGAGGAAAACCCAGAGGGCGCTAAGCACCCCTGTAAAAAGAAATGGTATTTGCCAGCGGTCTCCATTCACGGTAACGATGGCTCCTACGATGAAAGGAGCCAGGATTGCACCGACGCTTGTTGATGCATCAAAAATACCTGTTGCGAAAGCCCTGTCTCTTTTCGGGAACCATTCAGCAACAGTTTTTATTGCAGCGGGAAAATTCCCTGACTCGCCAATGCCAAGCCCAAAACGGGCCGCCATAAATCCGATCAGACTGAATGCCGGTCTGATAGCAGCATGCAGCATACCAAAAAAGCTCCATATCGCAATAGAAATTGTGTACCCGATTTTGGTACCAATTTTGTCAATAATCCCCCCCATGAACAGAAGCCCTGCTCCATAAGCGATCTTAAATGAGACCATTATGGCGGCATAGTCCTTATTTGACCAGTCGAACAAAGCTTGCAAAGTCGGAGCCATTACCCCGACAATGCTTCGGTCAAAATAATTAATAGTGGTGGCCATAAACACCAGGGCAAGAATTCTGTAGCGATAGTGGCCAATTTTAATGGAAGGTTCTGTCATGAAATCCTGATTTGTTTACTGATTTTGTTCTTTCCACTGGCTTACTGCCGTCCTGTAATCATCAGTATATCCATAATGTGCAGTAAATATGTACTGG
>JBGPAO010000432.1:0-3389 GCA_041480755.1 Bacteroidia bacterium | reverse complement strand
TTGATCAGGTGATTACGATCGTGAAATCCATCCGTCCTTTGAAAATCAGCATAATGCTGTTTGCGATTTTAATAGTATGCATTATCTCCTGCCTCAATACAAAGCCTAAATGGACTGAAACCGGAGGTCCCGGAACGATCCGGATTATCAGCAACCCGGAAGGGCAAATCCTTGGATATTCAACTACATCCGGGATACAAATACTCACGGTCAGAGGATTTGCATTTAAAGATCTCAACCGGAACGGGAAGCTTGATAAATATGAAGACTGGCGTCTTCCTGCCGATGAACGGGCACGGGATCTTGCATCCCGGTTGACAACAGAACAGATTGCCGGACTTATGCTTTACAGCGCTCACCAGGCTATTCCTGCGAGAAGAGGAGGATGGGTAGCCAGTACTTATAACGGAAAACCATTTGAAGAAAGCGGTGCAGATGCATCAGACCTTACAGACAGTCAGAAGGATTTTCTGACGAACAATAATATGCGGCATGTCCTGATCACCAGTGTTCAAAGTCCTGCTGTTGCAGCACGATGGAACAATAATGTCCAGGCACTGGTCGAAGGGATCGGACTGGGTATCCCGTCAAATAATAGTTCGGATCCACGCCATAATGCGGTGACCAATGCGGAATATGATGCAGGCTCAGGCGGTGATATTTCAATGTGGCCAGGGTCGCTGGGACTTGCTGCGACTTTTGACGCTGCCCTGGTTAAGGAGTTCGGCAGGATTGCATCTATTGAATACCGCGCGCTTGGAATCACCACAGCCCTGTCACCGCAAATTGATGTGGGTACTGAGCCCCGCTGGAGCCGTATCAACGGTACCTTCGGTGAGGATCCTCAGCTTTCTGCCGATATGGCCCGGGCTTATGTGGATGGTTTTCAAACTTCTGCCGGTGATGATGAAATTTCCGGAGGCTGGGGTTACAAGAGTGTCAATGCCATGGCCAAGCACTGGCCCGGAGGTGGGCCTGAAGAAGCAGGCAGGGATGGTCATTTTGCGTACGGTAAATTTGCGATTTATCCCGGGAATAACCTGGATGATCAAATATTTCCCTTTGTTAACGGGGCATTTAAACTGGCAGGCGGAACCGGAATGGTATCAGCGATAATGCCTTATTATACGATCTCGTGGAACCAGGATACAGTTAATAATGAAAATGTCGGAAACGCATACAGCAAATATTTTATTAATGACCTGCTGCGCAACCGGTTTAACTATGATGGGGTAGTATGCACTGACTGGGGAATTACCAACGATGAAAGTCCGGAGATTACAAGTATGATGGCAGGCGGCCGCTGCTGGGGAGTAGAACAAGGATATTCAGTTGCAGAAAGACATTACAAAATAATAATGGCCGGAGTTGACCAGTTTGGAGGGAACAATGATGCAGGGCCGGTTATTGAGGCATACAATATGGGCGTTGCTGAACATGGCGAAGAATATATGAGAGCGCGCTTTGAAAAATCTGCAGTACGGTTGCTGAAAAATATATTCAGGACAGGGCTGTTCGAAAATCCATATCTCGACCCTGAAAAATCGGACAGTATAGTAGGCAATCCTGAATTCATGGCCACAGGTTATGCAGTACAGCTTAAATCAATTGTACTTCTGAAGAATAAAAATAAAACTCTTCCGCTTCAGAAAGATATTACAGTTTATATTCCTAAAAGATATACACCTGCCGGCACCAGCTGGTTTGGCTTGCCTATACCTGAGTTTTCAGATTGGCCTGTGAATATGGAAATAGTTAAAAAATATTTCAATGTAACAGATAATCCTGATAAAGCGGATTGTGCACTGGTATTTGTAAACAGCCCGGATGGTGGCTTCGGATATGATAAGAAAGATGCCGAAGCCGGGGGCAACGGTTATGTACCTATTACACTTCAGTACGGTCCATATACGGCTGAATATGCCCGTGATCCCAGCATTGCCGGCGGAGATCCCCTGGAGGGATTTGTTAACCGTACATATAAGAACAAGACGGTTATTTCCCATAATAATTATGACCTGAAAATGGTTATTGAAACCCGTAAAAAAATGAAGAATAAGCCTGTGATAGTAGCGGCGAACTTGTCAAAGCCAATGGTATTTTCAGAGTTTGAGAAGGAAGCAGATGCTATCATTGTCAGTTTTGATTTACAGGACCAGGTAATTTTTGATATGCTTACCGGGGCGGCTGAACCTTCCGGCCTCCTGCCACTACAGATGCCTGCAAATATGAAAACGGTAGAGGAACAGAAAGAGGATGTACCGCGTGATATGGAATGCTATATCGATTCGGAAGGAAACCGCTATGATTTTGCGTTCGGGATGGACTACAACGGCGTCATACAGGATGCGAGAACCCAAAGGTATAAAAGATGAACTCCGTAATAACTTAAGTTGGTTCTTTCAAGTTACAAGGTACAGGTTACAAGGTACAGGTTAGTAAAAGGTTTCGCAGTATTCTATTTGGCTGCTTCAAGGTTTATTTTTGCCACTTTCTCCATATCTTTTGCATAATACCTGGATCCCAGGTAGAACAACAGCGAACCCACCAGGAGAATGAGCGGAAGAATAGAAAGGGCTGTTTGAATATTTGTCTTATCATATATTTTGCCGATAACGATAGGTGCGGTCGATGCTCCCAAAAGGTTTTGAACCACTACGGCAATCGCGTAGGAGGTTGCCCTGAGTCCGGGATGAATGACATCCTGGGTTACTGCGGCAGCACCTGAAATAAAAGCCATTATAAAAATGCCTAAAATCAATAATAGTACGAACTGAATGATTCCTGTTTTGAAAACAAAGAGGGCTGTGAACAGGACAAGAGCTGAAATTAAGGTTGTCAGAGCAGGGAATAAAAGTCTGGAATTCAGCCTTTTTTTCCTCCATTGATCTGTCAGATAACCACCAAGCGGAGCTCCAACCAGCGCAAGCATCATGACGGCACTGGCCATGGTACCGGCTTTATCCTGAGCCAATCCCCTGACATTTTGAAAATAAGTAGGAAGCCATGTCAATAGTGAAGTAGTTACAAAAACTACACTTGCTATTCCAAAATAAGTAAAAAGTATTGATGGTTTATTGAAGAATTCCCTGAACATATCCTTCCTTTCCATCTTGATTCTATTTTGGCTTTTATCAATGAATGAGAGATCAACAGTTTTGTAATCTTTTACAAAAAAGAAAAGAATTGCGACGATAAGACCGGGGAAAGCTACAAGTCCGAAAGCATGCTTCCATCCCAGTTTTAAAGCAATTATTCCACCCAGCAGAACTCCAATCGCTGAACCAAGAGGGATGGATGCATTCCAGAGTCCCATCATTTTGGAACGTTTTTCAATAGGATACAACCCCGAAATCACAGCGCTGCCTCCAGGGGCATATCCTGCTTCT
>JBGPAO010000431.1:0-3401 GCA_041480755.1 Bacteroidia bacterium | reverse complement strand
TTCAGAGATCATTACAGACAGATGTGCTTTTCCATCGATATTGGCTCCTGTTATAAGGAAGAGATCCGGGACCTGGTCCTTTAACTCGTATACAAGATTCTTAATGTTCTCAGCAGATTTCAGGTAAATTTCTTCGGCAATCACATTAATGTTCCTGATCTTGCATATAGTACCTTTAAGATTATCCCGCACAATAGTTCTGATTTCATCCTGAATTTCCCCAAACTGGATTTTTATATCTGCGTTTTCCTTAATAATTTTCTGGACGGCAGAGGGGATGTCGTGGGTCTTGAAAAGTTGTTTGACCTCACTGATTATCATGAAGTTGTGTCTTACCCAGTCCTCGGCTCCCCGGCCAGACCTGGCTTCAATTCTTCTTATGCCTGCAGCAATAGCGCTCTCCTGGATAATGATAAAAAATCCGATATCTCCTGTCATTTTAACATGTGTCCCGCCGCATAACTCAATGGAATCTCCAAATCGGATGACCCTGACATTATCACCGTATTTTTCTCCGAAGATAGCCAGTGCTCCCATTTCTTTTGTTTTTTTCATTGGAACAGATCTCTTTTCCTCAAGGGGCTGGTTCTGACGTATCAGCTCATTAACAAGCGATTCGACGTGGATGAGTTCATCATCAGTAACTTTCTGATAATGTGAGAAATCAAACCTGAGATAGTCGGGATGGACAAGGGAACCTTTTTGTTCCACATGGGGGCCTAATACCTTTCTCAATGCAAAGTGAAGGAGGTGGGTGGATGTATGATTCCTGGCTGTATCAGATCTTTTTCCTTCAGTAACAACTGCGTGAAAATTTCCTGTAATGTCAGCAGGAAGCGCTGATGATATATGCAGGATCAGGTTATTCTCTTTTTGTGTATCTGTGATACCAGTTTTTACCCCGCCTGATTCTATATATCCCTGGTCACCGACTTGTCCGCCGCTTTCGGCGTAGAAAGGCGTTTTATCAAAAACCATCTGGTAATAACCGGCTCCTTTTTTAGTAATCCTGCGGTATTTAACGATCCTGATGGCGGCTTCTGTTGTGTCATAGCCGACAAATTCCGTTGTTTCAGCAGGAATCAGCTCGATCCATTCATCAGTTGACACCGACGCGTCGTCTTTTGACCTTGATTTCTGCTTCTTCATTTCTGCTTCAAATTCCTGCAAATCGACTTCAAGACCTTTTTCTCTCAGTATGAGCTGTGTAAGGTCGAGAGGAAATCCATATGTATCATAAAGGATGAAAGCCGATTTTCCATCTATGGTCTTTTTTTGTTTTTTAATGGATTCTCCTGTTATCTGGTCAAGCAACCGTATGCCTTTGTCCAGGGTTTTCAGGAAGGAGCTTTCTTCCTCACGGATGACTTTCCGGACAAGCTGAGCCTGTGTGCTGATTTCGGGGAATGCATCACCCATTACCTCACCCAGGACAGGCACAAGACGGTATATAAACGGATCTTTCTGTTGAAGGAAGGTATATCCGTACCTCAGTGCCCTGCGAAGGATCCTCCTTATTACATATCCGGCCTTGTTGTTTGAAGGCAGCTGGCCGTCCGTTATTGCAAATGCGATAGCACGCAAATGATCGGCCACAACCCGAAATGCGGTATCAGTATCATGGCTTTGACCGTATGGGATCCCTGTCAGTCTTGAAGCTTCGCTTATGATTGGCTGAAACAGATCAGTATCATAATTGGAAGATTTTGACTGGAGCACCATGCAGAGGCGTTCAAGACCAAGTCCTGTATCGACATGTTTTTTCGGAAGGGGTTCAAGCTTCCCGTCGTTTTTCCTGTTATACTGGATAAAAACCAGGTTCCATAATTCAATGACCTGTGGATTTGATTTATTTACCAGGTCGCTGCCCGGAATTTTTTTTCTTTCTTTTTCAGGCCGCATATCAATATGAATTTCAGAACAGGGACCGCATGGTCCTGTTTCTCCCATTTCCCAGAAATTGTCTTTTTGGGAACCTTTAAGGATATGATCAGAATTCGTATGTTTAAGCCAGAAACGGTTTGATTCCTCATCTGCATCGAGGCCATCTCCGCTGTCACCCTCGAATATTGTAGCATAAAGCCTGTCGGATTCAATACCGAGCTTTTCCGTGAGATAATTCCAGGCAAAGGCTATAGCATCTTCTTTGAAATAATCACCAAATGACCAGTTACCAAGCATTTCAAACATGGTATGATGATAGGTGTCAATCCCGACTTCTTCCAGGTCATTATGCTTACCTGACACGCGAAGGCACTTCTGTGTATTGGCAATCCGTTTATGTTTTTCCGGCTGGTTGCCAAGAAAGATATCCTTGAACTGGTTCATTCCTGCATTGGTGAACATGAGGGTGGGGTCATTTTTAATGACCATTGGTGCGGAGGGAATTATATGATGGTTCTTTTCCCCGAAAAAATCAAGAAAGGACTGCCTGATTTCTTTTGAAGTCATTTGCCCATGCACTCTGTTTTATTTAACTTACAGGAAGTTGTAAAAATAACTTTTTTTATAAAGATTTGGTTGGAAAAGGTTTAATTTTTATCTTAGGCGAATAAGTTTCAGGTAATGTTTCAAAGAAGGTACCAGTTAGATCGCAGAACCCTTAATTATGTTCAGGTCAAAAGATCCCTGAAAATCAGGATGTTAACTGCCTTTCTATTCAGCTTTGTTACCATTTTGATGACTGCCGGGATAATAAAAATCACTGACCAGCTGGATATCAGGATGAAATACAGGCATCTTAAAAATGTCAACAGCGAGCTTGTTGATAAATATCAGCAACTGAGCATAAAAATGGATAATTATGACAGATTGCTTGCTGCCTACCAGGTAACAGATGACAGCGTTTACAGATGCATTCTTGATATTGACCCGCTTCCTGAATTCTCAAGAAAACCAGGTTTTGGTGGTAGCGACCATTATAATTACCTGGAGGGATTTCCTTCATCTTCACTTATGATCAGTACTTCAATACGCCTGGATCATATTGAAATGAAGACAAACCTTCAAAATACCTCATTCACCGACCTGGACAGGCTGGCTTATGACAGAAAATCTTTTTTAAGTTCGATACCTGCAATTCAACCGATTTCACTGGATGCTACCTATTGGCTCAGCTCTGATTTTGGCTTCAGGATAGATCCGTTTACACATATGAGGGCATTTCATAACGGAATCGATTTTGCTGCTGAACCCGGACTCGAGGTTTATGCCTCAGGTGATGGTGTTGTTAATTTTGTCAGAAATTCTAACTGGGGTTATGGAAATGAAATAATGATTGATCATGGATTCGGTTATACTTCAAGGTATGCCCACCTGGAAAAAATATTGGTCCAGCCGGGGCAAAAAGTAAAGCGCGGGCAGATAATCGGATTACTTGGTGATTCAGGCAGGTCAACAGG
>JBGPAO010000430.1:0-3402 GCA_041480755.1 Bacteroidia bacterium | reverse complement strand
TAAAATTGAATACGGGACTACGATTTCATATGGGTCAGAAGTTTTTATTCGCAACGTTTCAGGTATGAATTCAATGCATATTGCTGTTGAAATGAAAGACTTTTTCGAACCGGGAACGACCTATTACTACAGGTTAACAGCGGCTGATGGCAAGGAAACGTTTTACGGACAGGATCTGACATTCAGGACATTTAACGCAGAAACAGTGACTGACATTGATGGGAATATTTACAATACTGTCGATATTGGCACACAGACGTGGATGGCTGAAAACCTGAAAGTAACTGAATTTGATGATGGGACTCCCATTCCTCTGATAACTGTTGACAGCATATGGGGAGGCCTGACTTCCCCCGGGTATTGCTGGAGGGATAATGATTCCGCCACTTATAAAGACACTGATGGAGCCCTTTATAACTGGTATGCAGTATCCGAAGGAAACTTATGTCCGGCAGGATGGCATGTACCAGGTGATGATGAATGGACTTCACTTGAACAATTTCTCGGACAGGATGCAGTGATGAAAATGTTTGAAGGCGCAATTCCATCTGGAGGAACCAACGAAAGTGGTTTTTCAGCTGCCAGTACCTTTTATCGGGAAGATAGTGGAGGATTTGTCGGAATTACTTACTGGTGGAGTTCCACCGAAGACAATACCTTAAATGCATGGTCTCGTTCTGGCATTCAAAGGATCAGCCTGAGCAAAAAATATGGAGTTTCTGTCAGGTGTATAAAAGATTAAACCAACTATGTCAACCTCGATCCGAAGCTGGGCTAGCTATCTGACCACGAAACTTCAACATTAGTTATAAGAAATTAATGAAGACCTGAAACGAATTTTGGGGGGGTAATAATATCAATTTATCAAAAAACTCCTTCGAAATAGTATTACTTCCAAATATTATCCGTACATTTATAGGTTATTCCAACCTGAGCAGAAATACATTAAGCTTCTTTTGATCCTGTCGGATTACAAAAAACAGCTTGTTGAAACATTACTGATTGGCTGGTAAACCCAAAAAGAAATTGTGGGATTGAAACTTTTTTTGAACTAATTAATATTTAATCAAATGAAAATTGAAGGAAATGAAGTTATCTATTTAAGTGAAAAATCGACTGCGCCAAATGTTTTTAAGAATACTATTCTGGCTGACAATAGCATAAAGTTAGTTGAGGTTATGACAACTCCTTACCATAGCGGCCAGGTCTTCAGCTATGAGATTGTAACCCGGGGAGGGGCAGTCATAAAGACGATGAAGGAAACATCCAAAGGACAAGCTTTACTGACATTTAAGAAAATGACTATGGCGGAGTTCCAGAGGTAAAGCTATCCTCTGCATGATTTAACCTTTACATCATCTTCATGTGTAGGTGCACTTAAATGAAAATTATAAATAGTCAAGGTGTCCTTATTATAAGATTTTAATCTTGCCCTAAGCGCACCGTGGAATATATCCATGTGTTTCTCTTACAAGAGCTGCCTGTTCATACCAACCATTTGGTTTTGGGAATTTAAGTTGTTATTTTATACCTTGATGCTTTATACAGATTGGCAACCAGAGCATAAAGTTTACATTGATTCATTCTTTATGGATAAATATGAGGTGACAAACAAACAGTATTATGAATTCTGTAAAGAAACAAATAATCCGCTTCCTGAATTTTGGGGACAATCCCAGGTTAAATGTAGTTTGGAATACCCTGACCATCCAGTGGTAGGCGTAAGTTACTTTGATGCAGACAAATATGCAAGATGGGCTGGTAAAAGGCTCCCGACTGAAGCTGAATGGGAATATGCATCCAGGGGTGGATTGGAAAATAAAAACTTTCCATGGGGAGACCAGGCTGATTCAACAAAGGTGAATTATGGAAAAAAATATAAGACTACACTAAAAGTTGGGACTTTCAATCTAATGGTTTTGGATTATTTGATATAACCGGGAATGTATGGGAATGGACCTCAGACTTTTATGGGGATGATTATTATATAAATTCTCCAAGTCAAAATCCTAAAGGACCAGCCACAAGGAGATTTAAAGTAATCCGGGGAGGAAGCTGGCATTCGGGAGCAATGTGTATTCAGACTTATTACCGGAATGGTCTATCACCCAGCTGGGTAGACTTTGCTGTAGGTTTCAGGTGTGTGAAAAGTATAAAATAATGATTACACTGAAACAGATGATAAAGTGAACACAATCTTCATAGTCTTTCCTAGTGAAATATGGCAATATAAAGAAGCTTGTAATTAAGAACCCTGGAGTGTGAGAAGTGACAAACGATATGAATGTTTCAATAAGCAGAATGAAATCTTCATTATTAGTCATTATATTGATGGCAATGTTCATATCCTGCAAGGATAAACCGGCTCCGGTGAATATTATCCTTGATACGGACATTGCTCCTGATTATGATGACGTAGGCGCCTTAGCCATGCTTCATGCTTTTGCCGATGAATTTATCGATCTTTCCCAAGCCAGAAAAGAAGGTTAAGTATTAGTTTGTTCTGTGTTTTATTACAAAAGTTGAATGATAATTCTTTGTTTGATTTATTCTCGTAATCGATATCGTATTGATAAAAGAATTTTAATATCCGGATTCGTTCTGAGATCTTTTTCCCATTTATACCACTCATTGGGAGAAGCGACAAATGTTTCCGGGAGATTCCTGATTGCAGGATGTTCCCGGTTTTCCAAATGTAATACGGCAGAAGTTGGCCGCCATGTATTGCCATTATATTCTCCGCAACCTAAAAATTGATTATGATACCAGTCCCAGTTCTGGGGAAATTCTGAAGCTGTGAGTGAGAATGCCGCAAAATGAAATGCAATTATCCTGAATATTGGTTTTTTATCAGGTTTTGAAGAAGCCGGAAGGATTGTGATACTAACCAGGCAGATAACAATTGTCAGCAGGATATATTTTAATTTGTGAAAGGATTTATACATTATCTGTCAGCTTTAATAACTGATATATTTTAGTAATTCAGGAAATCCTCAATTATATCTATTGAATAATGGGACAGTATTGAAATACCTGGTAATGAAAAAAGATCCATTTCGTCTGCTGTGAATGAATTATACACAGAAGTTCGTATTCCCTTGTATCCGCAATATATTGCCGTACTAATAATATCATCGTTATTTGCTCCATCTCCGTATGGAAGTGAAAGAAAAATATCATCTGCCATTCAATTTCATTTTTTATCTGGGAACGATTGAGCCGAGAAAAAATATCCCGGCCATCGTGAAAGCGTATGACCAATTGCGATCCTTGAACAACCCGCAGTTGGACAAATACAAGCTTGTTATTGCAGGAGGAAAAGGATGGAAAATAAATAGCATTTTGGACGCCGGACGCAAGGCCAAATTTACCAAAGATATAATTTTTACAAATTGCATCACT
>JBGPAO010000429.1:0-3402 GCA_041480755.1 Bacteroidia bacterium | reverse complement strand
TGCTGAATAAGAAACAGGTATAATAATAATTGCGAAAGCTAATAACCTGTAGTATTTTAATTTCTGAATTTTCACACTGCAATATTAGACGAAAAAATGATTGCATTTTCATAAAGGTCAGGAATAATTTTTTCACTAAATTGGATGCTGAAATGAGTCTTACAGGAACAAAAAGTAAAAGCATGACAGTCGCTGTAATTGTTGCGCATCCTGATGATGAAACCTTGTGGGTTGGTGGAATTATACTGAAACGTCCATCATGGCACTGGCATATTATTTCACTTTGCAGGGCAGGTGATGCCGACCGTGCTCCAAAATTTCATAAGGTTGTTAATATTCTCGGAGCTAAAGGTGATATGGGTGATCTGGATGACGGGCCTGACCAGGAACCTCTTCCGAAGAAGGTGGTCCAGGAATGTGTTTTAAAGTTATTACCGGATAAACACTTTGATTTAATTATAACACATGATCCGGCAGGTGAATATACCAGGCACCTGAGACATGAAGAGACATCAGGGGCTGTAATAGATCTCTGGTATAGAAAAAGACTTTTTACTAAAGAGCTCTGGACTTTTGCCTATGAAGACGGAGGAAAAAAATATATTCCAAAACCAATAAAAAATTCTTACTTTTATTATGATTTACCTTTAAAGATCTGGAAGAAGAAATATCAAATAATAACTGAAGTTTACGGCTTTAATAAAAATAGTTTTGAAGCTCAAACCACACCGCGAGCCGAAGCATTCTGGCAGTTTACACTTCCGGAGAAAGCTCTGCAGTGGCTAAATACAGGAGGAAACAAAACATGAGAGTGCTTTTATTATATGATTATCCTGCATCGCCTTCAGGATTGGCCACCCAGGGAGAGCTTTTATATAAGGGACTTCAACAGATGGGAGTAGATGTCTACCCGGTTAACTTCGAATCGCCCCAGGAAAAGGAATGGTATTACCGGTGGTTTGAACCTGAGGTGGTTGTTGGTGTTGGTTATTGGGGACACACCCAGCATCTGGTTCTGCATCCACAGCGTTACGGGGTACTGCCTGTACCCTGGCTTGTGGCAGATGGTTATGTTGGAAGTTATCATGAAATTTTGAATTCTCTTCCACTTATCCTTGTTACATCAAACTGGGTGAAAGAGATGTATATCCGTGATGGAATAAACGGTGATAATATTGAAGTCCTGCCGGTAGGTTGCGATACGGATTCATTTATCCCCCGTGATAGAAATGATCCTAAAATAACGACTGTCAGGGAATCTTTTGGTATTTCTCCTGACCAGATAATGATCCTTACTATTGGTGGAGATGCAGCTTCAAAAGGTGCGCAGGAGGTAATGCAGGCACTTGCATTGATTGACGTCAAGGCTCCTGACTGGAAATATGTCTGCAAGGTATGGCCTCAGCCAAGGACAGAATCACAGAATCTTGCCGATCTGCAACTTGCTGCACAACTGGGTATTGATAAGAATGTCACCTATGCTACCAATGTCATTTCCAGAAACTTCATGCCTTACCTGATAGGTTCATGTGATATATATGCCGCACCATCGCGACTGGAAGGATTTGGCATGCCGCAGGTTGAAGCCGGCGCATGCGGTAAACCTGTGATAGGCCTCAAAGGTATGGGCATGCTTGATACCCTTGTCCATGGTGAGACTGCATTCCTGGCCGGCATTGCACAGGAAGTTGTACTTAGAGAAGCTACACTGGATGAAGAATCGGGATTTGAAAAGAAACACAGGGTTGTTTTCAAAGATCCACGTACTGTAGACTACAGGGCCAGCATATATGATATAGCCGATTATTTACTCGAACTTATGAGTAATCCTGAACTGCGTGAAAAAATGGGTAAAGCCGGAAGAGAAAGGGTTGTAGAACTATTCGATTACAGGGTTGTGGCAAAGCGCTTTGTCCAGATCATTAATGACAGGCTTGGGATTGACTAAGAAGATACATTTTCACAATGAATTTTCAAGAAAAACATGAGGTTGAGAAAGCTAAACAGGCTGCCGTCAAAGTTTTGCTTCATAATGCCCATGGCATTGTCAGGGGATTACCCAGGACAGCGGGATGGGGATATCCTGAACCATATACACGGGACCTGATGATTGCCACACTTGGAATAGCTGTTACTGGCAATAAAGCCCTGATAGAAAGTCAAAGAAGAGTATTAAAAACTTTGGCCAGAAACCAGTCGGATCTTGGTCATATACCATCACTGGTTAATAACAGGGAGGATCGTGGCGCCAGTGATACCTCACCGCTCTTTCTTATGGCAACTGCAATTTTCAGAAAATTGACAGGTGAGGAGGATTTCCTGGAGGAGGCTGTACGGAAAGCAATGACCTGGATGGAATACCAGAGCCCTTTCGACAGGGTTCTTGTTGCACAACAGCCAACTACCGACTGGCGTGACGAACAATGGATTATGGGTTTTGGTCTTTACGTGAACACTTTAGTCTATAGTTACCTGCGGCTTATGGGTCAAAATAAAAGAGCCGAAGAGTTATATGAATCGATGGCACACTTTACAATTTTAAGCAGAATAAAGCCCCAGAGTGTCCCTGAAGGTTTGAAAATACGACATAAGCCTTATTATTCATGCTGGTCATTCAAGCTGTACAGCAGTGAAAGATTCGATCTGCTGGGGAACAGCATTGCTATACTATCCGGACTGGCATCATTTTCAAGAGCTGAAAAAATTATTCACTGGATTGAGGTCTATTGCAATGAGATGAAAAAGAATGGCGACCTGGCTGTTGATCTGGTACCTAATTTCTTCCCTTTCATCAGGCCTGAAGATGAAGACTGGCGTGACAGGTATGCCATATACAACAATCCGGGCGACTATCATAACGGAGGCATCTGGCCATTTGTCTGTGGTTTTTATATTGCTGCACTGGTTGCTGCATGCAAATATAATCTGGCAGAACGGCAACTGCTTGCACTTACAAAGACAATTAAAACAGGGGCAGATGAATATCTTGAATATGGCTTTAATGAATGGTATAAAGCCCAGGATGGTAAACCCATGGGACAGGACTGGCAGACGTGGTCGGCCGCTATGTACCTTTATGCTGCGAAATGCGTTGAACTGAGAACAACACCGTTCTTTGATGAAATTCGTGGGTAGACCGTTATTCGAATTCCTTCGGCACCCCGCAGATCATCTTAAAAGGTTTATTCTTCGAAACATTACGGTATTGATGCTTTTCATCCGGTAGTACAATGGCAAAATCTCCTGCTTTAATGGATTTCTGCTTGCCGGCTTCGTCAACAATCACACCTTCACCTTCTATTATATAATTCATATGCTCGAAGGGATGCCGGTGGTATGGCGTAAATCCGCCAGGTTCAACAGTAAAAACCCTGAAAGCAAATACAGGCGCACCATCTTCAC